>NZ_JAPVLT010000029.1:0-1055 GCF_027158145.1 Micrococcus sp. H39-S4 | reverse complement strand
ATCTGCATAGGTGTATGGTCGTGGCATGAGTGTGACGCCGTTGGATTCGTGTCAGGTCACCGCCGTCCATCCGGAGAAGGTGGCGCTGACCCGGGAGAGGATCCCCGACGAGCGCGAGGCCGGCAGGTTGGCCGGGCTGTTCAAGCTCCTGGGGGACCCGCGCCGTGCCCGGGTGCTGTATGCGTTGCTGGAGGCCGGCGAGCTGTGCGTGTGTGACCTGGCGGCGTCGGTCGATGTCGCGGAGGCGTCGGTGTCCCAGGTGCTGCGGGTGCTGCGTTCCGCTGGGGTGGTCGAGAACCGCCGGGAGGGGCGGATGGTGTACTACCGCCTCGCTGACGGGCATGTGCGGATGCTGCTGGACGTCTCCCGTGAGCACGCCCGCCACGAGGGGCAGGGCTGATGGGGGCGGGACACAGCCATGCCCCGGCGACCGGGCATGCCGGTGGCCGCTACCGTCGGCGGCTGGCGGGGGCGTTCGCCCTGACGGCGGGCTTCTTCCTGATCGAGCTGGTCGCGGGGCTGGTGTCGGGGTCGTTGGCGCTGCTGTCGGATGCCGGGCACATGGCTGCCGATGTGGTGGTGCTGGGTGCGGCGCTGCTGGCGACGCGCATCGCGAGCCGGCCGGACTCCACGGGGCGACGCACCTATGGCTCCTACCGGGCCGAGGTGTTCGCCTCGGCGTTGGCGGTGCTGGCGATGCTCGCGGTCGGGGTGTACGTGGTGGTCGAGGCCATCAGCCGGCTGGGCGACGCGCCGGAGGTGGCCTCCGGCGCCATGCTCGCGGTCGGCTTCGCCGGCCTGGTGATCAACATCATCTCCATGCTGCTGCTGCGCAGCGGGGCCAAGGACAGCCTGAACGTCAAGGGCGCCTACTACGAGGTGATCGCCGACGCCGCCGGGTCGGTGGGTGTCATGGTCGCCGGCGTGCTGATCATTCTCACCGGCCAGCCGATCTGGGACGTCGTGGTCGCGGCGCTCATCGCGGTCTTCGTCATCATCCGGGCGGTGGTTCTGGGCAGGCAGGTGATCGCGGTGCTGGGCCAGCACGCCCCGGA
>NZ_JAPVLT010000028.1:0-1121 GCF_027158145.1 Micrococcus sp. H39-S4 | reverse complement strand
CTAGCTGTAGGAGGTCATGACGTTGTTGACTCGGGCCGGGGCCAACGAGGCCGGCGGGGCGTTCCCGCAGGAGGTATGAGGCCGATGGTAGTTGTAGTGGTTCACCCACACGGCCAGGGCCTCACGCCGAGCTTGCTCTGAGGTATACGGGCGGGCGTAGAGGACCTCATCGACCATCAGCCGGTTGTAGCGTTCGACCTTCCCGTTATGGCGCGGGGTGTAGGGGCGGATCCGGTGGTGCCGGCCCCCGAGCGAGACCACCTTGGCGGTGAACTCCGCGGCCCGGTAGTTGTTCCCGTTGTCCGTGATCACCCTGTCGATCCGGATGCCGTGGGCGGCGAAGAACGCCCGCGCCCGGCAGAAGAACCCGATCGTGGTCACCGCCTGCTCATCCTCCAACGCCTCGGTGTACGCCAGGCGGGTGAACCCGTCGATCGCCGAATGCAGGTAGGTGTAGCCGACCCGTCGGCCAGGCCCGCGCTTGGCTGCTCGCGCGTTCTCGGAGTCCCGGCCGTGAGCACGCCAGCCGCCCCCCTCGGGGATGCGCCCGATCTTCTTCACGTCCAGGTGCACCATGTGCCCCGGGCCGCGGGCGGTGATCTTCTGCGGTCGTTGGCGCAGGTCCTCACCCGTGGGCGCGAGGTCTGGCAACCGGGAGATGCCCAGCCGGTGCATCCACCTCCCCACGGTACGAAGACACACCCGGTGGCCTTCAGAGACGAGGTGGTGATGGATGCGGCGGGCCGACCACTTCTCCCTGCGACGCAGGGTCTGGATCTGAGCCACCACCTCGGGGTCGAGCTGGGCAGGTGAACGGCGCGGCCGGCTGGGCAGGTCCTGAAGGCCGGCTTCTCCCTGGGCGCGGTAGCGGGCCACCCAGGTGGCCACCGTGGGCCGGCTCACCCGGAACTCGGCGGCCACGTGCGCCTGTGGGATCCCGTCGTGCAGGTGGCGGTGGACCATCCTGAGACGGCCGGTGGGGGTCAGGGGTGCGTTAGCGTGAGTCATGAGCGGGTCTCTTCTGGCAGGTGGGTTGTTGAGGAACTTCCATCCTGCCGGGCGGGGCCCGCTCGTCTCATCTCAGCCCGGGCCTCGTGCCAAGAACCTCATGACCCACAACA
>NZ_JAPVLT010000027.1:0-1127 GCF_027158145.1 Micrococcus sp. H39-S4 | reverse complement strand
CGATCACGCAGGACTGGCTGCAGGTAGGTGTCGCGGTCTGAACCGAGAGGGGTGCGCCCGGTCGGGGCCGTTTGGATCGCTGCCGCTACGTCAGAGTCCGAAGGCTCCGCCGCTGACGAGGATCACGATGCCGAGGCCGATGAGAACGATGGGGAAGAGGACGTGCTCCCAGCGTTCGAGCACTTCGGCGATCGGGGGGCGGGTGGCGACGAACTTTGCCAGGGCCACCAGGACCGCGACGAGCGCGAGGAAGACGATGCAGTAGGCGACTACTGCGAGAGGTTTCACGCTGAGGAAGACAGGGGTGTAGACGCCGATGTTGTCGCCGCCGTTGGCAAGGGTGACGCCTGCGACTGTCCACACGCCGACCTTCTTGCCGGCAACCTTGGCCTCGTCGTCATCGTCGTCATCGTCTCCGCGCCAGGCCTGCCATGCGGCCCAGAGGCCGAGGCCCAGAGGGATGAGACCGAAGTACGGGATGGCTGCCGAGGGCAGGAATGCTCCGGCGCCGATGGTCACCAGGACCGCGGCACCGAGGATGCCGGCGAATCCGAGGTACTGGCCGGCCAGAATGCGGGCGGTAGTGCCGCGCTGGCCTGCCCCTCGCGCGAAGAAGAGGGAGAGCACGATGATGTCGTCGATGTTGGTCGCTGCGAACAGGCCCATCGCCTGCAAGACCGAGGTGAGGATCATGCGCCCTCCCCAGCTGCGTCGCATCCGGGAAGCGAGCAGGCGGGATCGATGCACGGGGCGTCTTCGTCCACTGCCAGGGTGGCATCGACCAGTGCCGTCAGCGCCTGCGCCAGGTGCGAATCGGCGATCTCATATCGTGTCCGACGACCCTCGGGCTCGGAGACGACGATCCCGCAATCGCGCAGGCATGCCAGGTGGTTGGACACGTTCGGGCGTGTCAGGTCCAGATCTCGGGCCAGTTCCGCCGGGTAAGCGGGATGGTCGAGCAGGGTCAAGATGATCCGGGATCGAGTGGGGTCGGCCAGTGCACGACCCAGGCGGTTCATCACGTCGAGACGCGAAGCAATAGTCATCATGGACTGAACTATACAGCGCGAACTGAACACTCGGTCACAGGCGTCAGCCCAGATCGCATGCCCGTAAGGGGATCCTTC
>NZ_JAPVLT010000026.1:0-1226 GCF_027158145.1 Micrococcus sp. H39-S4 | reverse complement strand
TCATCGTGATGACTCCATTCGAGGATTCTGTGAGAGGTTGACTCGAAGGATCACACGGTGGCCGCGTCCACGTCTGGAACGACGTGCCCGACCACCGGGCGCTACACCACTATGCGGGACTCAACTCGCGTGGTCTCGAGGTCCTCGCGGCAGTCGTCGCCTCAACGAAGTCCGCTCCCCACAGGAGCGGAGACTCTTCAATCCGTGACATCCGGTATCCGTCTGACTACGGCCTCAACGAAGTCCGCTCCCCACAGGAGCGGAGACGTCCTCGGCGTAGCGCAGCGGGCCGGTGCCGGCGAGGCCTCAACGAAGTCCGCTCCCCACAGGAGCAGAGACCGCCGGACACGCAGTCACGCCAGCCGTAGGGGCTGGTGAAGCCTCAACGAAGTCCGCTCCCCACAGGAGCGGAGACGACGTCCCGGAGATTCAGCAGCTGGACCTGCTGGAGCCTCAACGAAGTCCGCTCCCCACAGGAGCGGAGACGCCGCACCCCGCCGCCGTCCTCGTTCGCGGTGAAGCCTCAACGAAGTCCGCTCCCCACAGGAGCGGAGACATGACCTCCGGCAGCGACGTGACGCCCGGCCCCAGGCCTCAACGAAGTCCGCTCCCCACAGGAGCGGAGACCTGAACAGCACACCCGCCCGCGGCCCCGCCGCTGAGCCTCAACGAAGTCCGCTCCCCACAGGAGCGGAGACTCCCTGCCCACGACGATCGGGGCCAACGCCGCTTCGGGCCTCAACGAAGTCCGCTCCCCACAGGAGCGGAGACCGTGGTGGCGGGGGTCCGGGGCCTCGTGCTTGCCCTGGCCTCAACGAAGTCCGCTCCCCACAGGAGCGGAGACCCAGCGCGTCTACGACGCCATGAAGGGCTCGGCGTCGCCTCAACGAAGTCCGCTCCCCACAGGAGCGGAGACCCGGCGGTCGCGTCATCGACCTCGGTGCGGTCCGCGGCGCCTCAACGAAGTCCGCTCCCCACAGGAGCGGAGACACCGGTTCACGGGTGGGCCAGACGCTCCCGGCTGGCTGGCCTCAACGAAGTCCGCTCCCCACAGGAGCGGAGACCGGCACGTACCCGCCGAGCCTGTCCCATGACGGGCAGTTGAGTCCCGCATAGTGGTGTAGCGCCCGGTGGTCGGGCACGTCGTTCCAGACGTGGACGCGGCCACCGTGTGATCCTTCGAGTCAACCTCTCACAGAATCCTCGAATGGAGTCATCACGATGAC
>NZ_JAPVLT010000025.1:0-1434 GCF_027158145.1 Micrococcus sp. H39-S4 | reverse complement strand
GGGCGTGTCAGATGGTCTGTGTAAGCCGTACCGAGAGGAACGGTAAGAATCATGACCATGATCGACGAGAAGAACCCAGGCGAGCCCTCGGGCCAGGACCTGGTCGAGCAGCTGAAAGCCTCAGGGCAGCTTGATGCCCTGTTCGCGCAGATCGACGCGGGCGGCGTCGAGCTCACCGGTGACGGCGGGTTCGTGCCCGCGCTGGTCAAGGCCGCGCTCGAGCGGGGCCTGCAGGCCGAGCTGACCAGCCATCTGGGCTACGAGAAGGGCTCGAGCGAGGCGCCGAAGCACGCCAACTCCCGCAACGGGACCACCCCGAAGACCGTGGAGTCCGAGGTCGGGCCGATCGAGCTGGACGTCCCGCGAGACCGGGGCGGGTCGTTCACCCCGCGCCTGGTGCCCAAGGGCCAGCGGCGCCTCGGGGGCCTGGATGACATGATCATCAGCCTCTATGCCGGCGGAATGACGATCCGGGACATCCAGCACCACCTGGCCTCCACGATCGGCACGGACCTGTCGCACGAGACGATCTCCAACATCACCGACGCCGTGAGCGAAGAGGTCCTGGCGTGGCAGTCGCGGCCGCTGGAGGAGTTCTATCCGGTGATCTATCTCGACGCAATCCGGATCAAGATCCGAGAGAACAGCCAGGTCCTCAACCGTGCCGCCTACATCGCCGTCGGCGTGGACCTCGAGGGCATCAAGCACGTGCTGGGGATCTGGGTCCAGGACACCGAGGGCTCGGCGTTCTGGGCCCACGTCTGCGCCGATCTCGCGAACCGGGGCGTGCAGGACGTGCTGATCGTGTGCTGCGACGGGCTCAAGGGCCTGCCGGAGGCGGTCGAGGCGACGTGGCCGGACTCGATGGTCCAGACCTGCGTGGTTCACCTGATCCGGGCCGCGATGCGGTTCGTGGCCTACCAGGACCGCAAGAAGGTCGCCGCCGCGCTGAAGCCGATCTACACTGCCCCCAACGAAGAGACCGCGAGGAAGGCGCTGGCCGAGTTCGAGGCCTCCGAGCTCGGCACGAAGTACCCGTCTGCAGCCGCGACCTGGGCGAACTCCTGGGAGCGGTTCATCCCGTTCCTGCAGTTCCCACCCATGCTCCGCAAGGTCATCTACACGACCAACAGCATCGAGTCGCTGAACTTCCAGCTACGGAAGGTGACCAAGAACCGCGGCCACTTCCCCTCGACCGAGGCGGCGGTGAAGCTGCTCTGGCTGGCGATCTGCAACATCGAAGACAAACGCGCCGCCGAACGCGCTCGGGACCGGGGCAAACCCGCCGGCCAGCGCAAAGCCCAGGGCCGGCTCGTCGAAGGCCAGGCCGTCACGAACTGGAAGCAGGCCCTCGCCCAGCTCGCCGCGGCCTACCCCGACCGGATCAACCCCTACCTGTGACCACCCCGCTTACACAGACAAGTTGACACGCCC
>NZ_JAPVLT010000024.1:0-1724 GCF_027158145.1 Micrococcus sp. H39-S4 | reverse complement strand
TGGCCATCTGGTTTGCCCGCGTTGCTCGTTGCCCGCCGCGTCGTGAGCCGGCGGGGGCCTCCTCCCCGGGTTGGATATCGGTGTCGAATCGAATCCAGCGAGGAAGAGGCCCTGAATGAAGGATGCCGCAGAAACCATGAAAATACTCAGTGCCTATGACCTGACCAAGTCATTGCGGGGCGCCGCCGAGCTGGCCGGTTGCTCCCATCACACCGTGGCCCGGCTGGTGCGGGCCCGCGACGCCGGCCAGACCCCTGGATCCGGAGCCAGCCGCCCGAAGGTCACCGATGTCTGGCTGCCCAAGATCGAGGAATGGGTCGAGGCCTCCACGGGCAGGATCCGCGCCGATGTCGTGCACGCCAAGCTCACCGCAATGGGCTACACCGGCTCTGAGCGCTCCACCCGGCGGGCGGTGGCCGAGGTGAAGGCCGCCTGGCGGGCCGGGAAGCGCCGGGTGCACCGGCCCTGGATCACCGAGCCGGGCGCATGGCTGCAGTACGACTTCGGCGATGGGCCGGCGATCGACGGGGCCAAGACGGTGCTGTTCGTGGCCTGGCTGGCCTGGTCCCGCTACCGGATCGTCATCGCCCTGCGTGATAGGACGGCTCCGAGTGTGTTCGCCGCCCTGGACCGGTGCTTCCGGCTGATCGGGGGCGCGCCGACCTATGTGCTGACGGATAACGAGAAGACAGTGACGGTCTCTCATGTGGCCGGGGTGCCGGTGCGTAACCAGGCCACCGTGGCGTTCGCTCGGCATTACGGCGTGGAGGTGCTGACCTGCCAGCCAGCGGATCCGGCCGCCAAGGGCGGGGTGGAGAACGCGGTGAAGCTGGCCAAGGCCGACCTGGTCCCGAAGGACACCAACCTGCGGGACCAGTACGCCTCGTTCGCTGAGCTCGAGGCCGCCTGCGCGGGGTTCATGGCCATGGTGAACTCCCGGGAGCACCGGGTGACCCGGCGCCGCCCGGACCACATGCTCGCCGAGGAGACCAGCGCGTTGCATCGGATCCCCGCCACGGCGCACACCGTGGCCTACGGGGTGGGACGGAAGGTGCCGGAGAACACGCCGATGGTCTCCTTCGAAAACGCCCAGTACTCGGTGCCCGCGCACCTGCTCGGGGCCGAGGTGTTCGTGCGCCATCACGGCACCGGACCGGACTCGATGGTGGTGATCATGCACGCCGGTGCGCAGGGGCCGGTGGAGGTCGCCCGGCACCGGGTGGCCCGGCCCGGGTCCCCGGCCATCGACGACGCGCACTTCCCCGGCCACGAGACGGACAAGGTGCCCGGGGACTACACCCCGGTGCCCCGTTCGGCGGCGGAGGCCGAGTTCCTGGCCATCGGGGCCGGAGCGAGGACCTGGCTGGTGGAGGCCGCCGCGGCCGGCACCAGCCGGATCGGTCAGAAGATGGCCGAGGCCGTCACCCTGGCCAAGCTCGCCGGCACCGACCAGGTCGACCGCGCCCTCGGGGTGGCCGCGGTGCACCAGCGCTTCGCCCACGGCGACCTGGCCTCCCTGCTCACCGCCGCCGGCCACCGCACCGGGATGCACACCGCCACCGAGGAACGGTCCCTGACCCAGGGCACCGCCGGCTGGGCCGGCCTCGGTACCTCCAACACCGAGGGGGCAGCCCGGTGAGCATCCACACCCCGAACACCGCCGCACCGGCGCTGCCGGCCGATTTGGAGGCGCTGTTGCGGCAGCTGAAGATGCCCCACGCCCG
>NZ_JAPVLT010000023.1:0-1754 GCF_027158145.1 Micrococcus sp. H39-S4 | reverse complement strand
CCTTTCGCAACGGTTCTGTTGCGCGGGGTGCACCCTATCGCGACGCCTATTCCTCCGGCCTGCCGTCGGCCGCTGTCCCGGTGAAGGATCGGCTTGCGGAACGTGAGCCTCACTCGCAGCGCCCTCTGGCCCGCGTGCTTGGAGGCCGCCACTGAGCTCCGACAGAACCCCGCCATATAGCGGCGCAAGCCACACCCGTCTGGACATGGACAGAGCATGCTGCCAAGTCGTTCGGCGGGCATGGGGTTGCTCTCTCTTCTCCGCTAGGGCGTGTCTGAGAATGGATCCGGGGTCTTAGCCCAACCCTCGAAGCATTATCAGACACGCCCTAGGCCGATCAGGACGAGCGGGAACAAGATGGGGACTGCCGCACGAATAGGTGACACCTGATCTGGCTTGCCCGCAGGGCGGCCTGGAAGGATGTTGCTGTGCCTGCTCCCTATCCCCAAGAGTTCCGTGACGACGTCGTGCGCGTGGCCCGCAGCCGCGAAGAGGGTGTGACGCTCGCGCAGATCGCCAAGGACTTTGGCACCCATGAGATGACCCTGTCGAAGTGGATGCGCCAGGCCGACGTCGAGGACGGCGCGAAGCCTGGGACAACCAAAGCCGAGTCGGCCGAGAACCGTGAGCTGAAGAAGCGGATCCGCCTGCTCGAGCAGGAGAACGAGGTCCTACGACGGGCGGCGGCCTACCTGTCCCAGGCGAACCTGCCGGGAAAAGGCTCCACCCGCTCGTGAAGGAGCTCGCCGCCGTCGGGATCCCCGTCGCGGTGACGTGCCGGGTGCTCAAGCTCTCCCGCCAACCCTACTACCGCTGGCTGGCGGACCCTGTCACCGACGCCGAGCTGGCCGAGGCGTACCGGGCGAACGCGTTGTTCGACGCCCATCAGGACGATCCGGAGTTCGGCTACCGCTTCCTGGTCGATGAGGCCAAGGAAGCCGGCGAGGTGATGTGTGAGCGCAGCGCGTGGCGGATCTGCCGGGACAACGGCTGGTGGTCGGTGTTCGGGAAGAAGCGCGGCAAGAACGGGAAGAAGCCGGGCCCGCCGGTGCACGATGACCTGGTGGAGCGGGACTTCACTGCTGGCGGTTCAAACCAGCTGTGGTTGACCGACGTCACCGAGCACAGGACCGCCGAGGGCAAGCTCTACATGTGCGCGATCAAAGACGTCTTCTCCGGGCGGATCGTCGGCTACTCCATCGACTCGCGAATGAAAGCCCGGCTGGCCGTCCAGGCACTGCAGAACGCCGTTGCTCGGCGCGGGGATGTGGCCGGTTGCATCGTTCATTCGGACCGCGGGTCGCAATTTCGATCCCGGAAATTCGTCCATGCCCTCAACCGGCACGGCTTGGTCGGCTCGATGGGCAAAGTGGGTGCGGCCGGGGACAACGCCGCCATGGAGAGCTTCTTCGCCCTGCTGCAGAAGAACGTCCTCGACAGGCGGTCCTGGACGACCCGGGATGAGCTACGGATCGCGATCGTCACCTGGACCGAGCGCACCTATCACCGGCGCCGTCGACAAGCCCGTCTCGGGCGGTTGACCCCCATCGAGTACGAGACCATGATGAAGCCCGCCGTGACCCTCCCGGCATAAGACCCCACCTGTCACCTATCGGTGCGGCAGTCCCGATCACGCAGGACTGGCTGCAGGTAGGTGTCGCGGTCTGAACCGAGAGGGGTGCGCCCGGTCGGGGCCGTTTGGATCGCTGCCGCTACGTCAGAGTCCGAAGGCTCCGCCGCTGACGAGGATCACG
>NZ_JAPVLT010000022.1:0-2459 GCF_027158145.1 Micrococcus sp. H39-S4 | reverse complement strand
CCCTGAGGCTTTCAGCTGCTCGACCAGGTCCTGGCCCGAGGGCTCGCCTGGGTTCTTCTCGTCGATCATGGTCATGATTCTTACCGTTCCTCTCGGTACGGCTTACACAGACCATCTGACACGCCCTCGATTCCTGCTCGCGTTTCAGCAGTCATTGACAACAACTTTCGCCAGCAAGCCCGGGCCGACCCTGGACCGACCGTTGGTGGACACACTCACCGGCTCCAGGCACAAGAACCTTAAGGAGCTGCACCCCGGCTCGAGCGGGCGCAGCGAGATCCGGATCCTCTTCGCCTTCGACCCCCGCCGGCAGGCAATCCTGTTGGTGGCCGGGGACAAGGCCGGGGCCTGGAAGAAGTGGTACGCCACGAACATCCCCCTGGCCGAGGAACGCCTCGACGCCCACCTCCACGCGCTCCGCAGCACCCCACCCGGTGCTTAAGAGCGAAACCGTGAACCTGAGCAGCACCCCTGAGACCAGCACTGCTTACATCTCACCCCCAGCACCCAGGAGAGCCCCCATGCACACCCTCGACCAGCTCACCGCCCAGCGGTCCCCGCACGCAAGGACCCCCATGAACAGCTCCTCGGCCCGCCCTGACGTCATGTAGATGCTCCTGGCCCCCACCTGCCCCCGAACCTCGGCCCCCACCCCCACCTGCCCCCGAACCTCGGCCCCACCCCCCATCAACTACGACCTGGACACCCTGGCCGACAAGGTCCTCGTCGAGCATTAGGGGACGTGGTCGATTCGAGAGGGCATCGACCCGCACTCCCTCGCCTTTCAGCAGCTGTGCACGGCGCCCTCCACCCCTGCCCCGCCGAGGGCAGTCCCCCATGGCAACGGGGCAAACCCCGCACGTCGCCAGCTGGTCCACGCACCCCCGGCATGACAACGAGATGCCGCTGAACCTTGAAGCCCACCGTGCCGCAGATGACCACCTTCCGGAGGCGCGACGACCGCCACACCCGCCCACCCAGTGAGGCTTCGCTCCGATACTCGGCACAATCGGTCGATCTGTTGACAGTCTCACATGAGACGAGCACATGACCGCAGGCAGGGCGGATACTGTCAAATATCTATGGAGGGGATGCCTCTAGCCTGGCAGTTATCTGCGACACCATTTCTTTACGTGCCCACGCCCAGGGTGATGGGGCTGCTGTCACGCGACGGTGAGCTGCAACCCTGGCAGTGCCCCCCGCCCCCCACGGCGATAGCTCGAGTGCCCGTACGCCCGAGGCATGCCCTCGCGTGCACGAACGCGAGGGCATCTAAGCAGTAGTGCCCACTGCTGGGTCAACCGCGCACATGCGCACTTTGGGGCAGGCAACCCCCGAGGGTCGACCTTCAACGCCTGGGTGCCAGCCAGCTGGGTGGAGCGGATTACGGCTCAGGAGTCCTGGTGGCGGTGTGCGCCGGGGGCAACCCAACGCCATGGCGGGAATACTCGCCGTGTCCACTTCCCGCGGGCACTCAAACCGCCCCGCACCCAGGCTGTCCGGACGCCCGGGGAGGCCTCGCCGTGCGGCCAGGGAGCCGGTCAGGCCAACGCGGCAGGTACGTGAGCAATCGGAAACCGCCCACTGTGGATGTGATGGCTTGGTGGCGGGTTTCTGTGATCGCTCAGTGGCGGTGCAGGCGCGGTCAGGTGTCGGTCGTGGTGCGGCGCAGCTCGCGGTAGATGGTGGTGCGGGAGACGTTGAACAGCTCGGCCAGCTCGGCTTGGGTGTGCTCGCCGGCGGCGTGCAACGTCAGCAGGTGCTTGCGCTGAGAGGGCGAGAGCTTGGGCTTCTTGCCTTTGAGTTTGCCCTTGGATCTGGCGATGGCCATGCCTTCTCGGGTGCGCAGGCGGATGAGGTCCGCCTCAAACTCGGCCACCATGCCGAGCACGTTGAACAGCAACCGGCCGACGGCGTCGTTGGGGTCGTAGACGCTGCCTCCGAGACTGAGCGCCACTCCCTTGATGGTGAGCTCGTCGGCGATGTCCCTCGCGTCCGGGAGCGAGCGGGCCAGCCGGTCGAGCTTGGTCACCACCAGGGTGTCGCCGTCCCGGGTCGCGGCCAGCGCTTCGCGCAGCCCGGGCCGGGCGCGGGTCGTTCCCGTCAGGCCGTGGTCGAAGTAGATGTCCTTGTTCTCGACTCCGAGGCGCTCGAGTGCTTCCCGTTGGGCGGAGAGGTCTTGCTCCAGAGTCGAGACGCGCGCGTAGCCGACATGCATGTCCCCATTGTTGCAGTTACCCTCCCCTCACCGCCCACGTCACCGTACGGGTCTTGCGTACATGACGATCCCTCACAAGACGTCGTCGAGGACTGAGCTCGCTCGACGTACGGCGAAGGATCCCCTTACGGGCATGCGATCTGGGCTGACGCCTGTGACCGAGTGTTCAGTTCGCGCTGTATAGTTCAGTCCATGATGACTATTGCTTCGCGTCTCGACGTGATGAACCGCCTGGGTCGTG
>NZ_JAPVLT010000021.1:0-4111 GCF_027158145.1 Micrococcus sp. H39-S4 | reverse complement strand
TTCGTGTGTAGAGTTCCATCTCGTGCTCAAGACGCCGACCGGGTGACCGGGAGGCGGGGTGAAGAACACAGAATCCGCGGATTCATGCCGAGAATGGCAGGTCCAGGGCGGGTGGTGCTCACCGGGTGCGCGGCCGGCAGTGATGCGGGTCGGGATTCCTGAAGAAGATGATCTGGTTTGACAGCCGGGAATCATGTGGTAAGCTTTTCAAGGCCTTCCACGTGGATGGTCCGGTGAGTGTCTGACACCGCGTTGAGCGGAGTTGACATGGTCGGATCACGTGGTAAGGTTTTCTAGCCCGGCCATGTGAACGGACGGTGAATGCTTCGGACACGGAGTTGACACGGTCGAAACGGATGGTCTAGGATGGAGAAGTTGCTCCAGAGCGAAACGGCCCGCGGAGCGGGTCGCTGAAGCTGGAAGCGCCTGTTGTTTGAGAACTCAATAGTGTGCCAAGTTTGTTGATGCCAATTGTTTTAACACATATTGGTTGATCATCGCCTGCCACCCCCGTGGTGTGGTGATGGTCTGCCAGGTATTGAATGGATGTCGTGGTGGTTATTTCCGGCTGCCACGGTGTTGTTCTGTAATTTTTTTACGGAGAGTTTGATCCTGGCTCAGGATGAACGCTGGCGGCGTGCTTAACACATGCAAGTCGAACGATGAAGCCCAGCTTGCTGGGTGGATTAGTGGCGAACGGGTGAGTAACACGTGAGTAACCTGCCCTTAACTCTGGGATAAGCCTGGGAAACTGGGTCTAATACCGGATAGGAGCGTCCACCGCATGGTGGGTGTTGGAAAGATTTATCGGTTTTGGATGGACTCGCGGCCTATCAGCTTGTTGGTGAGGTAATGGCTCACCAAGGCGACGACGGGTAGCCGGCCTGAGAGGGTGACCGGCCACACTGGGACTGAGACACGGCCCAGACTCCTACGGGAGGCAGCAGTGGGGAATATTGCACAATGGGCGCAAGCCTGATGCAGCGACGCCGCGTGAGGGATGACGGCCTTCGGGTTGTAAACCTCTTTCAGTAGGGAAGAAGCGAAAGTGACGGTACCTGCAGAAGAAGCACCGGCTAACTACGTGCCAGCAGCCGCGGTAATACGTAGGGTGCGAGCGTTATCCGGAATTATTGGGCGTAAAGAGCTCGTAGGCGGTTTGTCGCGTCTGTCGTGAAAGTCCGGGGCTTAACCCCGGATCTGCGGTGGGTACGGGCAGACTAGAGTGCAGTAGGGGAGACTGGAATTCCTGGTGTAGCGGTGGAATGCGCAGATATCAGGAGGAACACCGATGGCGAAGGCAGGTCTCTGGGCTGTAACTGACGCTGAGGAGCGAAAGCATGGGGAGCGAACAGGATTAGATACCCTGGTAGTCCATGCCGTAAACGTTGGGCACTAGGTGTGGGGACCATTCCACGGTTTCCGCGCCGCAGCTAACGCATTAAGTGCCCCGCCTGGGGAGTACGGCCGCAAGGCTAAAACTCAAAGGAATTGACGGGGGCCCGCACAAGCGGCGGAGCATGCGGATTAATTCGATGCAACGCGAAGAACCTTACCAAGGCTTGACATGTTCTCGATCGCCGTAGAGATACGGTTTCCCCTTTGGGGCGGGTTCACAGGTGGTGCATGGTTGTCGTCAGCTCGTGTCGTGAGATGTTGGGTTAAGTCCCGCAACGAGCGCAACCCTCGTTCCATGTTGCCAGCACGTCGTGGTGGGGACTCATGGGAGACTGCCGGGGTCAACTCGGAGGAAGGTGAGGACGACGTCAAATCATCATGCCCCTTATGTCTTGGGCTTCACGCATGCTACAATGGCCGGTACAATGGGTTGCGATACTGTGAGGTGGAGCTAATCCCAAAAAGCCGGTCTCAGTTCGGATTGGGGTCTGCAACTCGACCCCATGAAGTCGGAGTCGCTAGTAATCGCAGATCAGCAACGCTGCGGTGAATACGTTCCCGGGCCTTGTACACACCGCCCGTCAAGTCACGAAAGTTGGTAACACCCGAAGCCGGTGGCCTAACCCTTGTGGGGGGAGCCGTCGAAGGTGGGACCAGCGATTGGGACTAAGTCGTAACAAGGTAGCCGTACCGGAAGGTGCGGCTGGATCACCTCCTTTCTAAGGAGCATCAGTGCCCGTTGCATCACCGCGTGTGTGATGGCGGGTTGCTCATGGGTGGAACATCAATGAATGGTGCCAGTGGTGGTGCCGGCAGTGCTCGAGTACGTCATGCCTGTGAGGGTGTGGTTGGAATGGGTGGTGTTGGTGGCTGCGAGCTGGTGTTGGCACACTGTTGGGTCCTGGAACAGCAGGCACCCTGATCTGTGAGGGTTGGGTTGTTGTTTCTGGTCTCCGTATCTTGTGAAGCTGGCCTTGTGGGTTGGTGGATGGGGTGTGGGTTGTTGTTTGAGAACTGCATAGTGGACGCGAGCATCTTATTTTTTGTTGCTGCATCGTTGATCGCACTGTTCCCCCTGGGGTGGTGTGTGAGGTGTGGTGATGCCGAGAATGACATCTTAGTTAGATATTGCTCATTTGAGGACTTTCATTGTGTGTGAAAGTTTCCAAGGGCGCATGGTGGATGCCTTGGCAACAGGAGCCGAAGAAGGACGTGGGAATCTGCGATAAGCCTGGTGGAGTCGATAACCGGACGTTGAGACCAGGATTTCCGAATGGGGAAACCCCGCACGACGTGTCGTGTGACCCCCGGTTGAACACATAGACCGGGTGGAGGGAACGTGGGGAAGTGAAACATCTCAGTACCCACAGGAAGAGAAAACAAAAGTGATTCCGTTAGTAGTGGCGAGCGAACGCGGATGGGGCTAAACCGTATGTGTGTGATACCCGGCAGGGGTTGCATGTGCGGTGTTGTGGGCCCCTCCTTGTCATGTCTGCCGGCATGGCGCAGTGAGGTGCGGGCATATAGACGAACCAGTGTGGATGCTGGACCGTAGAGGGTGAGAGTCCCGTAGTCGAAATGTGTTCCGCCGCTGTTGGGGGGTTGCCCGAGTAGCACGGGGCCCGAGGAATCCCGTGTGAATCTGCCAGGACCACCTGGTAAGCCTGAATACTACCTGTTGACCGATAGCGGATCAGTACCGTGAGGGAATGGTGAAAAGTACCCCGGGAGGGGAGTGAAATAGTACCTGAAACCATGTGCCTACAAACCGTTGGAGCCTTCTTGTGGGGTGACAGCGTGCCTTTTGAAGAATGAGCCTGCGAGTTAGTGATACGTGGCGAGGTTAACCCGTGTGGGGAAGCCGTAGCGAAAGCGAGTCTGAATAGGGCGATTGAGTCGCGTGTCCTAGACCCGAAGCGGAGTGATCTACCCATGGCCAGGTTGAAGCGCGTGTAAGAGCGCGTGGAGGACCGAACCCACTTCAGTTGAAAATGGAGGGGATGAGCTGTGGGTAGGGGTGAAAGGCCAATCAAACTCCGTGATAGCTGGTTCTCCCCGAAATGCATTTAGGTGCAGCGTCACGTGTTTCTTCCCGGAGGTAGAGCTACTGGATGGACGATGGGCCCTACAAGGTTACTGACTTCAGCCAAACTCCGAATGCCGGGAAGTGAGAGCGTGGCAGTGAGACTGTGGGGGATAAGCTTCATAGTCGAGAGGGAAACAGCCCAGACCACCGGTTAAGGCCCCTAAGCGTGTGCTAAGTGGGAAAGGATGTGGAGTTGCTGAGACAACCAGGAGGTTGGCTTAGAAGCAGCCACCCTTGAAAGAGTGCGTAATAGCTCACTGGTCAAGTGATTCCGCGCCGACAATGTAGCGGGGCTCAAGTACACCGCCGAAACCGTGGCATTCAGTTTTGCTGGATGGGTAGGGGAGCGTCGTTCACGAGGTGAAGCCAGCGGGTAACTTCTGGTGGATTGTGGACGAGTGAGAATGCAGGCATGAGTAGCGAAAGACGGGTGAGAAACCCGTCCGCCGGATGACTAAGGGTTCCAGGGTCAAGCTAATCTGCCCTGGGTAAGTCGGGACCTAAGGCGAGGCCGACAGGCGTAGTCGATGGACAACGGGTTGATATTCCCGTACCAGTGAAGAACCGTCCATGTTGAGCCGGTGATACTAACCGCCCGAACCATCCCGAACCCCGTCTTTGACGGGG
>NZ_JAPVLT010000020.1:0-4492 GCF_027158145.1 Micrococcus sp. H39-S4 | reverse complement strand
GCCCTGAGGCTTTCAGCTGCTCGACCAGGTCCTGGCCCGAGGGCTCGCCTGGGTTCTTCTCGTCGATCATGGTCATGATTCTTACCGTTCCTCTCGGTACGGCTTACACAGACCATCTGACACGCCCCCGCCAGCTGGCCGCCTCCCAGCAGAAGCTGGCCACCACCGAGACCGCCCTGGACATCATGGGAAAAGCACACGCGCTCTTGGAGCAGATTTCCGAGAGCGCGGACACCGAGCAGCCGCGCAAGAAGCGCTGATGGGCGCCTACACCGAGCTCACCGCCGCAGGCGTGACCACCCGGGACGCAGCGGGACTGACCGGGGTGTCGCGGGCCACCGCCACCCGCCGGCGGGCCCGGACAGCACCGGGACCTCGGACCGCGGTGGAGCCGGCCAACCGGCTCAGTCGCGTTGAGCGGGAACGGGTGCTGGAGGTGCTCAACAGTGACGAATTCGTCGACCAGCCCCCGGCCCAGGTCTACGCCACGCTGCTGGAGCGCGGGGTGTACCTGTGCTCGATCGCCACCATGTACCGCATCCTCGCAGCCGCCGCGCAGGTGAAGGAACGCCGGCGCCAGGCCCGTCACCCGGCCCGAGCGATCCCTGAGCTGATGGCCGACGGATCCGGTCAGGTCTACACCTGGGACATCACCAAGTTGCCCGGCCCGGCCAAGGGCGTCTACTACGACGCCTACGTGATGCTCGACGTCTACTCCCGCTACATCGTCGGCGCCCACGTCCACGCCCGAGAGTCCGGGCCTCTGGCCGAGGAGATGATGAAGGAGATCTTCGGGGTTCACGGTGTGCCCACCGTGGTGCACGCCGACCGCGGCACCTCGATGACCTCCAAACCTGTGGCCGCGCTGCTGGCCGACCTCGGCGTCACCCGTTCCCACTCCAGACCCAGCGTGAGCAATGACAACCCGTATTCCGAGGCGTGGTTCAAGACCTTGAAGTACGCCCCGGTCTTCCCGGACCGCTTCGGCTCTCTGGCCGACGCCCGGGCGTTCATGGCCGGTTTCGTCGAGACCTACAACCACGGACACCGTCACACCGGGATCGGGCTGCACACCCCCGCCGACGTCCACTACGGCCACGCCGCGACCGTGAGTCAGCAGCGCTCAGCGGCCCTGGCCGCGGCCCGCGCTACTCACCCCGAGCGCTTCTCCACCACCGCTGACCCGAAAATCCTCGCGCTACCCACCCACGCCTGGATCAACCAACCAACCGCCGCCGAACCGGTAGCCGCCTGACACCCACTGGCCTCAAACACCTTGAAAAATTCCGGAGTGCGATAGAGCCGGGGCACGAAGGTGAGGACAAGCACAGTGCTCCGTACCGCGAGTGGGACAAGGCTCATTATGGGCTCCTGTGCGGTCGGTGAAAATTGCGTTTTAGCCCGACTTGTCGAGTGGACCCAGGTACGCCACCAGCACATGGAGTAGGGGGACTGCTGAAGGTTCGGTTGACACTTCGGGTGTGGTGGTTCAGGCCGCTTTCGTCGGCCAGTAGATGGTCTCAAACTCGACCGGTGTCGTCTTTCCAAGGGCGCGCTGCCGGCGTCGGCGGTGGTAGGTCCGTTCGATCCAGGTGACGATCGCCAGCCGCAGCTCAGCGCGGCTGCTCCACCGGCGGCTGTTCAGGACGTTCTTCTGCAGGAGGGCGAAGAAGGACTCCATCGCGGCGTTGTCCGCGCTGGAGGCCACCCGTCCCATCGACCCGACCAGTCCGGCCCGGTGCAAGGCGGTGACGTAGGGCCGAGCACGGAACTGGCTGCCCCTATCGGCGTGCACCACGCAGCCGGTGACCTCGCCCGGGCCGCGGCGGGCGACGGCCATCTCGAGGGCGTCAACCGCGAGGGCGGCCGGCATCCGGTCGTCGATCGAGTAGCCGACGATCCGGCGCGACCACACGTCCTTGACCGCGCACAGGTACAGCTTCCCCTCGGCGGTGGCGTGCTCGGTGATGTCGGTCAGCCACAACCGGTTCGGGCCTGTCGCGGTGAAGTCCCGCTCGACGAGGTCGTCGTGCACGGGCGGGCCCGGCTTCTTCCACCGGCCACGAGTGCGGGCGTGGGCGGAGACGATCTGTGCTTGGGAGCAGATCTTCCATACCCGCCGCTCCGAGATCTCGTGCCCGGCCGCGGCGAGCTCGTCGGCGATGAACCGGTACCCGAACCCAGGGTCGTCACGGTGGACCTCGAACGCGGCGTTCATCGCGTAGGCGTCGACCAGGTCCCGCTCGCTGACCGGGTCGGCGCACCAGGCATAGAACGCCTGGGTCGAGAACTTCAGCACCCGGCAGGTCACCGTCACGGGGATCCCGTCGACGGCAAGGTCACGGACCAGCGGGTAGGTCATTTTGGGCTCTGACCCAGCCTCAAGTTCGCCTGCGACAGGTACGCCGCGGCGCGGCGCAGGACCTCGTTCTCCTGCTCCAGCAAGCGGATCTTCTTCCGCGCCTCGCGCAGCTCCTCGTTCTCGGCCTTGGTCACGCCGGGACGGTGGCCGTCCTCGACATCGGCCTGATGGAGCCAGTTGCGTAGGCAGGACTCGGAGATCCCGAAGTCCTTGGCGAGCTGAGCGATCGGGGCCTCGCCACGACGGGCGACCGCGACCACGTCGTCACGGAACTCCTTGGGGTGTGCTGCAGGCATGTCGACATCCTTCCAGCGGGGACCTCATGTCCCCACAGATCAGGTGTCAACCGAACCTTCAGCAGTCCCCTCCACAGGCGCCATTTTCTAGCACCGCGTGTGCAGAGTCTGTCCCCCGAAGTCGGGGGACGTCAGCGACGACAGCCCTGCGAGGGCTCAGACAGATGCACTGCCAGCGAGCATCCATCGGCAGGCCCAGCCGGCCCACGGTGCCAGGGATACTGGTCCAGCAGCACGGGCTCCCCATGCGATGGATCCCGATCATGCGACTAGGCGAGAGGACGCAGAGATGGGATACGCAGCGCGCCGCAAGCGCGAACAGCGGGCTCTCCGCCGGGAGGCTAGGAACCTTGGCACGGGACTGGAGCTTCTCGTCGCGCCTTCGCCGACGAGCGGCCCGGGTGCAAAGTTTCTCGACCGAGATCTCAGCTTGATCAGAGCGGGTCTGCTGTACGCCGACAGGGTCGAACTGCTGTCGCCTTCTGCCCTGATGTTGAGTGGCGTCGCCTCCATCTCCGACCCGACCGCCATGATCGCGCTCCTGAACCAGCTCGACGCGGATACCTTGGCCCACCTAGGTCTCAGGGGTGATCCAGCGAAGTTCCAAGCGGTCTTGCTCCAGTTGCAGGCAACCATGAGGCTCTCCAGGGAACAGAGGCGCAGCCTTACAGCTGCGCAGCGTTCCGCGCTGGATGAAGTGCACGCGCGTCTCGAGCAAGCCGTAAGCCAGCCAACGACGAGGGCGAAGCTGGAGTCAATGCTCGAAGAGGCCGGCGCGCCGGAGCTAGTCGAGGCCCTAGACGCCGGGGTTTTGCGCGTGAGGACAGACATCGGGGCCGCAGACCCGGAGGCGATGTTCGCAAGCTACCTCGAGGCTTTGCGCGCGGCGCTGGTGTCTCCCACGACAAATCTCCTCGTCGACGACCAGGTGGCCTCCGTGGCCCGGGCGCTGATTGAGAGCGGGCAGGTCTCGCCGAACCAGCTCGCCGTGGCGCGAGCCTCGCGCGCCCGTTCGGGTGCGGGACTGATCAGTCACCTGCCAGCATTCCTGGGCGCGGATGTCACCTCGGTGCTGTCAGCCCGCGCAGAGCTCGAGGCGCCACTGGGCCGATACCGGTCTGCGGTGAGCGAACTGACAGAACGCATGAAGCTGGGTCCTTTCGACGAGGGGCATGGGGACGAAATTGCCGACTTTTGGCGCGACGAAGTCCGTCCGACCGTTGACTCCCTCCGCGCAGACCTGAGCGTCTCCAGGCTCACTCGGGATGCAGCGCTGAACGTCGCCTCAGACACCAAGGCCCTATTCAGCGGCGGAGCGGTCTTCTTCGGTCTCGACTGGGTTGCTGAGGCGCCCACTATGGCTGCCGCGGCGGCCGGCACTGTCGCAACCACGGTGAAGGTCGCAGCTGACGCCTACAAGGGGCGTCAGCAACGCCGTGAGGATGCTAAGAGCCACGGGATGTTCTATCTGCTCGAACTCGACCGCCGACTCCAGCATCGGGAGTAGCGATGGTCTCCGAGCAGGACTCTTCGCGTCCCGCCGACCGCTCGATGCCCGCGCGTCTACGAATCAAGGCCCCATCGCATGGGCGATGGGGCCCAACGCGCGATTGCTGGGCGATCGCCTGCGACCGCAGGCACCGGCACCCGTCGTCCTTAGCTAGGGCCTAGGGCGTGTCTCCGGGTGGGGAGGGGCTGCAGCCTAGCTGTTGTGGGTCATGAGGTTCTTGGCACGAGGCCCGGGCTGAGATGAGACGAGCGGGCCCCGCCCGGCAGGATGGAAGTTCCTCAACAACCCACCTGCCAGAAGAGACCCGCTCATGACTCACGCTAA
>NZ_JAPVLT010000001.1:312302-409263 GCF_027158145.1 Micrococcus sp. H39-S4 | reverse complement strand
CCGGCTCGTCGAAGGCCAGGCCGTCACGAACTGGAAGCAGGCCCTCGCCCAGCTCGCCGCGGCCTACCCCGACCGGATCAACCCCTACCTGTGACCACCCCGCTTACACAGACAAGTTGACACGCCCCCTTCTCATCCAAGGTGTCCCCGTGCTCCGTCATCTGGAAAGTGTCCGTCAGCACAATCCCATTGAACGGTTCGTACCCGACCGCCGCGGCATCGTCCCCGCGCGCCGCGGCCTGCTCCACCATGAGGCCGTGGAACGTGGCCTCGATGTTGATGGCCGCAATGTAGTAGGCCATAAGCAGCAGCTCATTGGCGTGCAGCTCCTGCGTGTACTTGCGCAGCAGATCCTCCGGCCGGATCAGCCCGGACTGCAGCAGCCGCACCACGAAGGTGCCCGTGCCCGTGAACGGATCCAGCACGTGCACGCCCTCATCCGTGACGCCCACACCGAAGTTCTCTCGCAGCGCCTCGTCCACGGCACGGAGGATGAAGTCCACCACCTGCACCGGCGTGTACACGATCCCCAGGGATTCCGCCGTCCGCGGGAACGCCAGCTTGAAGAACCGCTCGTACAGCTCCGTGATGATCTTCTGCTTGCCCTCGGCGCTCTCGATGCCCTCAGCGCGCACCCGCACACCCCGGTAGAACTCCTCGAGGGAGTCCACCTCCGTCTCCAGGTTGCACGAGTCCAACACCTGCACCATGGCGTCCATCACCTGGGACACCGGATTGTGCGCCGCGAAGGAGTAGTCCTCGAACAGCGCCTCGAACACGGGCTTCGTGATGAGGTGCTGGGAGAGCATCTCTACCGCGTCCCGCTCGGTGATGGACTCGTTCAGGTTGCCCTGCAAGCCCTCGAGGAACGCCGCGAACTCCTCCCGCGGCCGCAGGTCCGGGCCGTCCAGGATGCCGCGGATCCGGGTGATGTGCCGATCCGCAATGCCCTTAACGTCCTTGGCCCAGTCCTCCCAGTAGCGCCGATCCCCCACCTTGCGCACCAGACGCGCGTAGATGGCGTCCTTCCACTGCTGAGCGTCCTGCATGGCGAACAGGGCCTGACGCGTGCCCCGAACGGACTTGTCCTCGCCCGAGCCGGGAGCGCCGTCGTCCTCCGCGGCGTCCCCCGAACCGATACCGATTACCTGCACCCGGTCCTCCACAGACCGGCCCAGCGCGATCTGGTTGACCATCGCTTCGAAGCGGTCATCGTGGGCGCGCAGCGCCTGGAGCACGTCCCACACCACCTTGTACGCCTTCGAATCATTCAGCGCGGACTCCGGGTCCGCCGTCGCATCCACCGCGATGGGCAGGATGATGTAGCCGGTCTTCTTCCCGTCTGCTTTCCGCATGACCCGCCCCACGGACTGCACCACGTCCACCTGCGAGTTCCGCGGGCTCAGGAACAGCACCGCGTCCAGGGTGGGGACATCCACGCCCTCCGAGAGGCACTTGGCGTTGGAGAGGACCCGCACCGTGTTCTCCCCCGCCGACTGCTTCAGCCAGTCCAGCTCCCGTACCCGCTGCGCCATAGGGAACGTGCCGTCCACATGGGAGGCCTCCACCCGCAGGTCCGGGGTCATGGGGTCCGTAGAGGTGGCCAGCTGACGGCTCACCTGCTCGAACTGAAGGGCCAGCTGCTTCGACTCCTTGATGTTCCGTGCGAACGCCACCGCACGGTGCATCGGCGCGGCATCCACCTCATCCAGCCGGCCGCCGTCCACCCCGCGCTTGGCCAGCCCGTTCCAACAGCCCACAATCCGCGCGGCGTCGTCCAGGTCCAGGCCCTCGGTGTCCGCGAGCATCTGCTGGAAGGAGGCGCCGATCGCGTTGGTGTCCACCGCAAGGATCAGCACCTTGTAGTCCGTCAGGTGGCCCTGCTCCACCGCCTTGCCGAACCCCAGCCGGTGGAACTCCGGGCCGTAGATGGACTCATCGTCCATCGAGTAGACCGTGACCTGGTCCTGCGCGGCCTTCGCCTTGGCCTCCTGCACGTAGATGCGCGGCGTGGCCGTCATGTACAGGCGCTTGGCCGCCCGGATCTTCGCAGCGTCGTGGACCATCGTGAACACCGAGCCGTCCTGGCCCTGCTCGGTCACACCCGTGGTGCGGTGGGCTTCATCGCAGATGACCAGGTCGAACTCAGCGAGGCCGAGGTCCTGGGCCTGCCGGACCACGTCGATGGACTGGTACGTGGAGAAGACCACCGTCACAGCCTCGTCCCCGGTGGAGACGGCCGCGCGGGCCGCGAGCTTCGCCGGGTCCGTGCTGGCCGGGAAACCCAGGTCCGAGGCAGCGATGTCCTCACTGGCCCGGCGCCGCCCCACAGAAGCGTCCGAACACACGGCGAACGGGCGCAGCGGTACGTCCGCATTGGCCGTCCACTCATTCAGCGTCTGCTGCAGCAGCGCAATCGACGGCACCAGGAACAGCACCGTGCCGCCCACCGGCACCATCCGCTCCACCAGCTTCAGCGACGTGAACGTCTTGCCCGTTCCGCAGGCCATGATCAGGCGGCCACGGTCCTTGGTCTCGAACCCGGCCACGACGTCGTCGATCGCCTCCCGCTGGTAGCGACGGGGCTCCTTGCGTGGGCGCTGGGTCAGCTCCTCCGGACGCTCGAACGTGAAGTCGGACCAGTCGATGGCCGAGTCCACCAGCGTCTGGATCCCCACCCTGGTGACGTCCTTGGACTGGCCCGCCCGCGCGGCTTCCGCAGACGAGGACCACTCGAGCGCCGTGTCAATCACCATGCCGTTGGCGAAGTCCACCTTGCCCAGCTCGGTGAAGAATGAGTCAATGCTGCCCTTCTGCAGCTTCTTCTCCGGATCGAAGAACTTCACCTGGACGCCGGTGAGTTCACCGGTGTAGCGATCCTTCGCGACGATGTCGATACCGTTGTCTGGCCTATTCTCCCGACCGGGCCATTCGTTCCACAGCCACACGTTCGAGAACTGGTCTGCGAACTTCGGCTCCACCTCGAGGAAGCGCTTGGCCAGCCGCTCGAAGCGACGGCCCTGTTCCTGGCGGGAGAGCTCCGAGAGCCAGAGACGATCAAGCACCTCGTCGAAACCGACGCGGGACTCACCCCCAGGGTCCGCCTGGTCCATGGCGGAGGGGTCTGTCGAGGATGCGGCGTCCGGCGTCGAGATGGTCATGCGGACCATTGTGGCCCGTGAGCCGTAGCCGCACCCAACAGGCCTCGGGGTGTCGCTTGACGGACAACCTAGTGACACGACGCAAGCAGGAGAGCGCAACAGCGCTGTACCACGATAAAGCCCAGCGGGCCGGGACGCGTGGTCCCGGCCCGCTGGATGTGTGACAAGAGCGTTCCCCAATGGGAATTGCTGTCATCACATGGATTCACGTGTCAGCGGACACGAGTAGGGCGGATGCGAATGGTACGACGGATGCGAATGCGCACACGGGTTGCCACTGCAACCACCTCCTTCCAACTCGTAACGTCCCGACTCGTTCATTCGAGCCGTCTCCAAGACACGTACGTTTGGAATCCAACTGACAAGTTGACTCCGGGCACGATCTCGGAACTTCCTCGGGGCGGACGCGTTGCAGGCGTCCGCCCCGAAGTTTTTGTCAGAGCATGCAGCTCACGCAGCCCTCGACCTCGGTGCCCTCCAGCGCGAGCTGGCGCAGGCGGATGTAGTAGATCGTCTTGATGCCCTTCGTCCACGCGTAGATCTGCGCGCGGTTCAGGTCACGGGTGGTGGCCGTGTCCTTGAAGAACAGCGTCAGGGACAGGCCCTGGTCCACGTGCTGCGTCGCCGCGGCGTACGTGTCGATGATCTTCTCGTAGCCGATCTCGTACGCGTCCTCGTAGTACTCGAGGTTCTCGTTGGTGAGGTACGGCGCCGGGTAGTACACGCGGCCGAGCTTGCCCTCCTTGCGGATCTCGATCTTCGAGGCCACCGGGTGGATCGAGGAGGTCGAGTTGTTGATGTACGAGATCGAACCCGTCGGCGGGACGGCCTGCAGGTTGCGGTTGAAGATGCCGTGCTCCATGACGGAGGCCTTCAGCTCACGCCAGTCGTCCTGCGTGGGCAGGGCGATGCCGGCCTCAGCGAACAGCTCGGCGACGCGCTCGGTGGCGGGCGCCCACTCCTGGTCCGTGTACTTGTCGAAGAACTCCCCCGAGGCGTACTTCGAGTCCTCGAACCCGCCGAACCGCTGGCCGGTCTCGATCGCGATCCGGTTCGAGGCACGCAGCGCGTGGAACAGCACCGCGTAGAAGTACATGTTCGTGAAGTCGATACCCTCCTCGGAGCCGTAGTGGACGCGCTCGCGGGCCAGGTAGCCGTGGAGGTTCATCTGCCCCAGGCCGATGGCGTGGGAGGCCGCGTTGCCCTTGGCGATGGACGGCACCGACTGGATGTCGGACATGACCGACACGGCCGTCAGCGCCCGGATCGCGGTCTCCACGGACCGGCCGAAGTCCGGCGAGTCCATGGTCTTGGCGATGTTCATCGAGCCGAGGTTGCACGAGATGTCCTGGCCCACGTGGGCGTAGCTCAGGTCCTCGTTGTACTCGGAGGCCTCGGAGACCTGCAGGATCTCGGAGCACAGGTTGGACATGGTGATGCGGCCCTTGATCGGGTTCGCGGCGTTCACGGTGTCCTCGAACACGACGTACGGGTAGCCGGACTCGAACTGGATCTCGGCGATGGTCTGGAAGAACTCGCGCGCGTTGATCTTGGTCTTCTTGATCCGCGCGTCGTCGACCATCTCGTAGTACTTCTCGGTCACGGAGATCTCGGAGAACGGCACCCCGTAGACACGCTCGACGTCGTACGGCGAGAACAGGTACATGTCCTCGTTCTTCTTCGCCAGCTGGAACGTGATGTCCGGGATCACGACGCCGAGGGAGAGGGTCTTGATGCGGATCTTCTCGTCCGCGTTCTCGCGCTTGGTGTCGAGGAAGCGGTGGATGTCCGGGTGGTGCGCGTTGAGGTACACCGCTCCGGCGCCCTGGCGCGCGCCGAGCTGGTTGGCGTAGGAGAAGGAGTCCTCGAGGAGCTTCATCACGGGGATGACGCCGGAGGACTGGTTCTCAATCTGCTTGATGGGCGCGCCGTGCTCGCGGATGTTGGTCAGCGAGAGGGCCACGCCACCGCCGCGCTTGGACAGCTGCAGGGCGGAGTTGATGCCGCGGGCGATCGACTCCATGTTGTCCTCGATGCGCAGCAGGAAGCAGGAGACGAGCTCGCCGCGCTGCTTCTTGCCCGAGTTGAGGAACGTGGGGGTGGCCGGCTGGAAGCGGCCGGCGATCATCTCGTCCACCAGGTGGGTGGCCAGCTCCTGGTCGCCCCGGGCCAGGTGGAGGGCGACGACGGCGACGCGGTCCTCGTAGCGCTCGAGGTAGCGCTTGCCGTCGAAGGTCTTCAGGGCATACGAGGTGTAGAACTTGAACGCGCCGAGGAAGGTCGGGAAGCGGAACTTGGCCTTGTAGGCACGATCGAACAGGCCCCGGATGAACTCGAACGGGTACTGCTCGAACGTCTCGGTCTCGTAGTAGTCGTTCTTCTGCAGGTAGTCGAGCTTCTCCTCCAGGTCGTGGAAGAACACCGTGTTGGTGTTGACGTGCTGCAGGAAGTACTGGCGCGCGGCCGCGTGGTCGGCCTCGAACTGGATGCGACCGTCGGCGCCGTAGAGGTTCAGCATGGCGTTGAGCTCGTGGTAGCCGAGGTTCTGCCACTCGGCGGGCATGTTCTTCGCCTGGCGGATGAGGTCCGCCTCGGTGGGTGCGGTGGTGGTCATGTCCACAGTCCTTCCAGGCCGCCGCGGACGCGTTCGACGTCGTCGGGCGTGCCCATCAGCTCGAATTTGTACATGAGGGGCACCTGGCACTTGCGGGAGATGATGTAGCCGGCCAGGCAGTAGCCCTCATGGAAGTTGGTGTTCCCGGACGCGATCACGCCCCGAATCCAGTGACGGTTCTCCGGGACGTTGAGGAACTTGATCACCTGCTTCGGGACCGCGCCCGGCCCGCTGCCCCCGCCGTAGGTGGGGGTCAGCAGGACGTACGGGGCGGTGGCCCCGAGGGTGGGCTCCCGGGTGATCAACGGCAGTCGAGCCACCCGGTCCTCGGGCAGCTCGAGCTTCTCGACGAAGCGGTGCGTGTAGTTGGAGGCGGAGGAGAAGTAGATCAGTCCCGCGTCGGTGGGGACGAGCCCCTGCGCCTCGGCCGAGCGGATGTGGCCCGGGTCCGCGGCGACGGTCATGTCGACTCCGGTCAGGCCACCGATGCCGCGGCGGACTCGGCGAGCTCGGCGATCTTGTCCGGGCGGAAGCCGGACCAGGAGTCGGTCTCGGTGACGACGACGGGGGCCTGCATGAAGCCGAGGGCACGGACGCGCTCGAGGGCGGCGGGGTCCTGGGACATGTCCACGACCTCGTAGGCGATGCCCTTCTTGTCCAGTGCACGGTAGGTGGCGTTGCACTGCACGCAGGCCGGCTTGGTGTACACGGTGACGGTCATGGCGATCCCTGTTCCTTCGTGGTCTCTGGTGGTCTGCGGGTGTCGGCGCGGCGCTCGCGAGGTGCATCGCGGGGCGTGCCGAACATCTGCGTCGATACTACATCTAGTGATCACGGCCGGGAACCATCCCTACATGTAGTAGTCACACCGCTGTAGTTACGTATCCCCACCCTCTGCCCATCCTGTCCACACCCTGCTGTGCGAGACGATCCGCGCGGACATGCGGGACACGCCGGGACCGAGGTCGACTGTCCACAGCCGGTGGAGATCTCGGGGCCGGGTTCCCACAGCCGGAAAGTCGGGTTCGCCACGTCCGCGAGCGGCGTGTCCGGCCCCCGCGGACCACTACATGTAGGAGCCCGCCGCCGGCCGGCGTCGGAATACCCCGTGACCACCGGGGGTTGCCCCGGCATGAGCACCTCCCCCACCGTCACCCGCAATGACGCCGAGTCCCGCTACGAGCTCCACGACGGCGGCACACTGCTCGCCGTCCTCGACTTCCGGGACAACGGCGCGGCCGTCTCCCTGAACCGCGCGTTCACCATCCCGGTGCACCGCGGCCGGGGCCACGCCGCCGCGCTGACCGCGGGCGCCGTCGAGGACATCGCGACGAACGGCGGCCCCGCAGGGGGCCGCCGCATCGTGCCGATGTGCTGGTACGTCGCCCAGTGGTTCGACGAGCACCCGGAGAAGAGCGCGCTGCTCGCGCCCCGCTGACCGGCGCGGTCAGGCCGCGACGCGGTGCCGGCGCACCACGGCCAGGACGCCCGCGGCCAGCACCGCGACGGCGACGGGCCACGCCGCCGGACCACGCCCGGTCTCGACCGTGTCCGGCACCGTGTGCTCGCCGTCGGCCGGATCCGCAGGGGTCTCGGGCTCCGCCGGCGAGGTGGGAGTGTCGGGATCGGCCGGCTGGCCCGGAGCGTCGTCGAACAGGCCGGCCACGGGGAAGGTCACGAACCCCGGGATCCGCCCGTTCTCCCAGTCGTAGAGGTCTACGCGGGGATCGCCGAACCGCACGGTCACCGTCCGCGTCGTCGTCACGCCGTCCCTCGTGGCCCGCAGGGTGACGGTGTCGGATCCGGTGAAGCCCTCGGGCGCCTGGTACACGTAGCCGCGCGGCCCGCCGGTCTCCTCCTCCGTCACCTCGACGACCCGGCCCTCGGCCGGGCCCGCGACGAGCGTCAGCGGCGCCGCCTCATCGCCCGGGTTCGAGGAGATGAACACGTATCGCTCCCCCGGCGCCGCGAGCAGGGTGGTGTCCCAGACGGTGGGGAGCATGTGGAAGCCGAGCTCATGACGCTGGTCGGCGCGCAGTGGCTCGCCCGGGTCAGCATCGGTGAGGTCGGCGTCCGGACCGTAGGTGAGGGCGGCCACCTCGCCGCCCAGGACGTAGAGGGCGTAGACGACGGGGCCGGTCCCCGACTCGCCCAGGCTCCGCCGGGCCGCGGCGACGTCGAAGTCACCGCGCTCCAGCTCGTCGTCGTACGTGAACGGGACCTCGGTCTCGGCGCCGCGGGCCTCCCCCTCCAGCACCGGAGCCACCGTCAGGCGGACGTCGGACTCGTCCACCTCGAACTCGGTGCCGAAGGAGGCGCCGGTCTCACCCTCCGCGCTGGCCACGAGGAAGGATCCGCCAGGCAGGCCGTGCTCGGCGGTCCATCCGGCGGGGTGGGCGGGTGAGGCGAGGGCGGGGGTCGCCCCCACGAGAAGGACGCCGGCGCCCAGGGCGGCGGCGAGGCGGGTTGGTCGGGCGGTGCGCATCGTGCTCCTCCAGGGGTGCGGTGCTGCGACGGGCCGAAGGGTTCCCCGGCTCGGACGCCCGAGGTCGACCGGATGCCGCACTCGCCGCGTCGGCACGAATCTACGCCGCACGGACGTGATGCGGGTCACCGTCCGGTGACGAAGCGCTATCGACTCGGTCACGGCGACGCCCGATGCGGATCGGGCCGGCCTGCCGACGCGGCGCGTCAGCGGGACGCGCTGGGCGAGGGGCTTGCCCCGGAGGAGGGGCGCGGGGTGGCCTGCGCCGTGTCGGCCGGGCTGGGCGACGGGCTCGCCGATGCGGCGTCCCGCCCCCGCTGGTCCTCGGCGTCCCGGCCGGACGCGCTGGCGGAGCCCGAAGCGCTGGAGGAACTGGGCGAGCTCGACGACGGCAGCACCGGCTTCTGGGTGGCGCGGAAGTTGCGCACCCGCTGCACCGGCTCCGGGACGAAGTCCGAGGGGACGGAGCCGCCGTCGGCGCCGGTGCCCTCGATCTTGATGGGGCCGGTGAACCCGGACGGTTCCGCCGTGCGCGCCCCGCTCGACCCGATCACGCCCATCTCCCCGAGCGTCGCGGCCAAACTCTCCAGCTCCTTGCGATGGCCCTCGACCACGCTGGAGGCCAGCTCCTTCGCCGCGTCGTCCGAGCCGTCCTCCGCCTCCGTGGCGGAGATCGTCAGCGCGCCCTGATAGAGGCGGCGCATCTGGAGCAGGTAGATCCGTCCTGCCTCCTCCGGCTCGGCGGCGGCCAGCACGTTCTTCTCCCGGTCGGACAGGAGTCCGGCGCGCAACTCGTCGCCCACGATCTGGGTCGGCTCCGCGTCCTCCGTGGACTCGGGCTGCGCAGACGGGGTCGACTCGGCACCCGCACCGCGCACGTCATCCGAGGGGACGCCCCAGCCCTCGAGCATCGACTCGAGCCGGCGCGCCCGCTCCTCGTGCTCGGACTTCATCCGTTCGGCGGTGGCCCGGATCTCCTGGTCCACGCCGTCCTTGCCCAGCACCTCATCGGACTGCTGGATCGCGTCGCGGTGGTTGCGCAGCAGCAGACCCGCGAACTGGATGTCCGCCGCGAGCGGGTCGGCGGACGTCTGGCTGGGGCTGGCCAGCACGCCCTCCAGGTAGGTGTTCCCCGCCTCCGTGCCACCGGTCTGTCCGGGCTCCTCGGCGACGCTGCAGCCGCCGGTGGCCAGGGTGATGCTCAGGAGCGCCCCTCCGACGGCCACGCTCCAGCGGCGGGGGCGCACGCGGGCGGGGGCGATGTCGGCTCGGCTCATGGGCGCAGGTCCTCTCGGCGGTCGTCACCCGGTCACGGGGTCAATGGCGGTCCGACGCGGTCGGCCGCCCCGGCCTCCCCAGGGTACCCCTCCGGCCTCCCTGCCCCGGGGTCGCCGCGGCCTCAGGCGACGCGGGTGGCCTGCACCACCCAGTTGTTGAAGGCGTTCCCGGCCATCCCGGTGCCCGGCACGAGGTCGCACGTGATCAGCGTGACCTTCGCGTCGTCGCCCCCGGGCTCCCAGGCCCAGCGGTGCGCCGGATCCTGGGTGAGCGCCTCCTTCTCCACCGAGACCGCGTCCGCGTCCGCCTCGAAGGCGGCCTGCGTGCCGTCGTCGTACGTCACCACGACGACGGCGCCCGCCCGCACGTCGCCCAGGTTCCAGAACACGTCCCGCACGCCGTAGTAGACGACGTGCCCGGCCAGGACCCCCGCGTACGGGGAGCGCTCCCCCGGCGTGGTGCCCCACTGCGGCGGACCGTACCAGCCGACCGTCTGCGGCTCCGGGTCCAGGTCGCCGCCCTCGTCCAACTGCGTGAGGTCGATCCCCGCTCCGACGATCTGCTCGCCGTCCTGGTGGACGTCCACGTGCACGGGTGTCGCCGTGATCTCGTCCCACGGGGCGGCGGGGCCGGAGAGGTGGGCGGCCGCGGCGGGGGCCGGCTCCTCGGTGGGGGTCGGCTCCTCGGACGGCGTGGGCTCCGCCGATGTGGGCGTGCCGGCGGGTTCCTGGGTCCCGCCGGGAACCGCCGCTTCGCCCGTGGGTGCCGCGGAGGACGGGGTCGGCGTCGGGGTCGGTGTGGCCGTCGGTGCAGGGCTGGGCGTGGAGCGTGCTGAGGACGACGGCGACGGGGTCGCGGACGCCGTGGCGCTGAGGGTGGGGGCAGCGCTGATCGGCACGGCGCCGACCGCCAGCACCCCGCGCAGCGCGAGGAACACGAGGCCCAGGCACAGCAGCACCAGGACCACCCACAGGGCGCGTCGGACGGTGGTGTTCATCCGGGTTCTCCCCTCGTCTGCATCGGCCCGGCCCGCCCGGGGCCGTGTCCGACGACGGCATGGTCTCACGCGCTCCGGCCTCAGCCCGGCGCGTCGTCCGTTCGGGACGGCCGAGGCGGCCGGGACGCGGGTGCGCCCCGGCCGCCTCGGCGCGGGCGCCGGGTCGATCGGAGTGGGCGTGGAGTCGCCCGGCAGGTCGAGCACCTCGACGGTGAACTCGACCGTGCGGGTGACGCCGTTCGCGGTCACCACCACGGTGGAGGTGTGAGGTGGGTCAGGGACACCTCGACCCCATCTGCCACATGTGCATCTGGTGAGCGCTGCCTGACCACAGCCGCCGAATCACTCACTCTTCATGTGAGACGCCGCATCCCCGGGCTCGGCATAGCGGTCCCAGACGAAGGCCTGCAGCCGACGGGCGATCGCCTCCAGCGTCTCGGCGGCGAAGTGGTCCTCCCGCCATGCCGCGTGCAGTCGCACCGTGAGCGTCCGCCCCTGCGCGATGACCCGCACCGGCGTCAACCCGAAGGCCGGGTCCTCGGTGACGACGGCGACGCCCGCCCCCGTCGCGACCAGGGCCTGGGCCACCCGCCCGGAGTTCGCCTCGACGAGGGCCGGCGGCGTGAGGCCCGCCACGGCCACGGCGCCGTCGAGGACGCGCCGCGCCATGAAGGTGCGGGCGGGCGCGACGACGGGCTGGGCCACGAGGTCGTCGAGGGACACCCGCGTCCGGCCCGCCCAAGGGTGACCCGGGGCGACGTACGCCCAGACCGGCAGGTCCATCAGCGGCAGCGACGCGACGGAGGGCGGCGGCACCGTCGGCATCACCACGAGGTCGTGCCGCGCGACGGCGTCGAGCAGCGAGTCGTCCAGCTGGGTCTCCGCGACGCGCGGGCGCGGGTCCTCCTCCCCGAAGGTGGCCACGAACGGCAGCACGACGTCGATGAGGGTGGTGCCCGGCGCGGCCACGGCCACGTCCGTGAGCCGACCGGAGGCGAGCGCGCGGGCCGCCTGCTCCGCCCGTCGATGGGCGACGAGGACCTCGCGCGCCACCGGGAGGAACGCCTCGCCGGCCGTCGTCAGCTCGAGCCGACCGGCGACCCGGGCGAACAGGGGCAGGCGCAGCTCACGCTGAAGCCGCTGCAGCTGCCGACTGAGCGCGGACTGTACGAGATCCAGGCGGATCGCGGCCCCCGAGACCGTGCCGACCTCTGCCACCGTGACGAAGGCCCTGAGCAGTTTCTCCTCCATGCCGAATGAGCATAGCCACCATGCAAGATCATCACTGGACGGCATGCACTCAACGCCCCACCATGGGAGGACGCGGCCCGACGCGTCGTCGTCGTGCCCACCCGTCGTCCCCGCTCCCGTGAGCCGTCCCCAGGAGGCATCCCCATGACCGCCACCCCCGACCTCGAGCAGACCCGCCACCTGGCCACCGAGCTGCCCGGCCCTCGCTCCCGTGAGCTCGCCGAGCGCCAGAAGCGCGCCGTCCCGGCCGGCGTGGCCACCACCATGCCGGTGTACGCGGCCCGCGCCGCGGGCGGCATCCTCGAGGACGTGGACGGCAACCGCCTGATCGACCTGGCCTCCGGCATCGCCGTCACCTCCGTGGGCGCCTCCCACCCGCGCGTCGTGGCCGCCGTCCAGGAGCAGGTCGCGCAGTTCACCCACACCTCGTTCATGATCACGCCCTACGAGGGCTACGTGGCCGTGGCCGAGCAGCTGGACCGCACCAGCCCGATCCCCGGCGAGACCCGCACCGCCCTGTTCAATTCCGGCGCCGAGGCCGTGGAGAACGCCGTCAAGGTGGCCCGCGCCTACACCGGCAAGCAGGCCGTGGCCGCGTTCGACCACGCCTATCACGGCCGCACCACCCTGACGATGGCGCTGACCGCCAAGTCCATGCCCTACAAGCACAGCTTCGGACCGTTCGCCCCCGAGATCTACCGCGTGCCCGGCTCCTACCCGCTGCGGGACGGCCTGTCCGGCGCCGAGGCCGCGCAGCGCGCCATCTCCGCGCTGGAGAAGCAGATCGGTGCCGACAACCTGGCCGCCGTGATCATGGAGCCGATCCAGGGCGAGGGCGGCTTCATCGTCCCGGCCGAGGGCTTCCTGCCGGCCGTGGTCGAGTGGTGCAAGGCCAACGACGTCCTGTTCATCGCGGACGAGGTCCAGTCCGGCATCGCCCGCACCGGCGCCTGGTTCGCCTCCGAGACCGAGGGCATCGAGCCGGACCTGATGGCGACCGCCAAGGGCATCGCCGGCGGCATGCCGCTCTCCGGCGTCACCGGCCGCGCCGAGGTGATGGACTCCGTGCACCCGGGCGGCCTCGGGGGCACCTACGGCGGCAACCCCGTCGCCACGGCGGCGGCGCTCGCCGTGTTCGAGGCCGTCGAGGAGGACGGTCTCCTGGAGAAGGCCCGCCGGATCGAGCAGGTCATCCGCGAGCACTTCGCGCAGAACGCCGACGACCGCATCGCCGAGGTCCGCGGCCGCGGCGCGATGATGGCGATCGAGTTCGTGGACCCCGCCACCGGCGAGCCGGACGCGACGCTGACCGCCACCGTGGCCGCGGCCGTGCGCGCCGCCGGCGTCATCCTGCTCACCTGCGGCACCTACGGCAACGTCGTACGCTTCCTGCCGCCGCTGACCATCGGTGAAGACCTCCTCAAGGAGGGCCTGAGCGAGGTCACGAACGCGCTGCAGTCCGCCTGAGCCCCCGCCACCGGCGGACCGACGACGACGGCCCCGCATCCCTGCCCGGGATGCGGGGCCGTCCGCCTGTCGGCGGAGGACTCAGATGTCGTCCTCGTACGCGGGGCCGCCTTCGTTCTCCATGGCCTCGATGCGCCGGGACTTCTCGGCGGTGAAGATCCGGCGGACCCCCGTGCCGCCGAACTCGTCCTCCGGGACCAGCCCGACGCCGTACTTCAGCAGGGCCTTCTCCAGACGCAGACGCTCGTCCACCCGCAGGTCGGCCAGCCCCTTCTCGAAGCGGCGCAGCTGCTCCTTCTCGAGACCGGCCGCGGTGGCCAGGGTGCGGACACTGACCTGGGCGAGAGCGCGGCCGGCGCGCGCCACGTCGAAGGTAATCGGGGTGGGGTACATCAGACATTCTCGATTCTGCAGTTCTCGACGGGGATCCGGTCCATGATGGCCACGCCCCGGATGAAGGGACAAGGGCGCGCCAGCCTAGAACCCGCTGTGTGACAGGCGCGTCGCTGACGGAGACGGCCCCGGCCGACGATCGGGGAGAATATGGCGGTCATCACTTCCCCACCCCCCGAGAAAGGGGGCTCCATGAGCCACGTGACCTCCTCCCCGCCCGCGACAGGGCCGGGTCTCAAGAAGACCCTCTCGTCGCTCGACGCCTACGCCATGGGCTTCGGCGCCATGATCGGCTTCGGCTGGGTCGTCCTCGTGGGCGGCTGGCTCAAGGACGCCGGCACCATGGGCTCGATCATCGCGATCGTCTCCGGCGGCCTGATCATGACCGTCGTCGCGCTGGTGTACGCCGAGCTCGTCGCAGCGATCCCGAAGGCCGGCGGCGAGCATCACTACCTGCTGCGTGGCATGGGCGCGCGGTGGAGCTTCCTCGGTTCGTGGGGCATCACGGGCGGCTACATCTCGATCGTCGCGTTCGAGGCCGTCGCCCTCCCCCGCACCGCCGCGTACATCTGGCCCGAGATCGAGTCGATCCCGCTGTGGAACGCCTTCGGCTCGGACGTCTACCTCGTCTGGGCGCTGGTCGGCGCCGGGGCCGCCGTGGTCATCACCTGGATCAACTACATCGGCGTCAAACTGGCCGGCATCGTGCAGACGATCGTCGTCGCCACGCTGCTCGTCATCGGCGCTCTCCTGGTGTTCGGGGCCGGAACGGGTGGCTCCGTCGCGAACTTCGAGCCCCTCTTCACGGACGCCCGGGGCCTCTTCACGGTGATGGTCGTCGTGCCGTTCCTCTTCGTGGGCTTCGACGTCATCCCGCAGTCGGCCGAGGAGCTCAACATGCCCCCTCGCCGCATGGGCGTGATGATCATCGTCTCGGTGGCCGCCGCGACCCTCTGGTACATCATGGTGATCCTGACGAACGCGTCCTCGATGCCCCGTGAGCAGCTCGTGAACTCCGACCTCGTGACGGCTGACGCCATGGCGGCCCTGTTCCACAGCCCGGCCATGGCCAACGTGCTGCTCGTGGGCGGCATGGCCGGCATCCTCACCTCCTGGATCGCCCTGCTCATGGGCGCGGCTCGCCTGCTCTACGCGATGGGCGTCTCGGGCATGCTGCCCCGCTGGTTCGGACACATCCACCCGAAGTACCGGACCCCGTCGAACGCGGTGCTGTTCATCGGCGTGCTCTCCATCGCGGCGCCGTTCTTCGGCGCGGGCGCCCTGGGCTGGTTCGTCGACTCCGGATCCCCGTCCATCGTGTTCACCTACATGATGGTCTGCGTCGTGTTCCTGCTCCTGCGCCGCCGCGAGCCGGAGATGGACCGCCCCTTCCGCGCGGGCGGCGCGACCGCCGGGCGAGTGCTGGGCGTGACCGGTGTGATCCTCACTGCGGGGCTGCTCAGCCTCTACATTCCGGGGATGCCCGCCTCCATCGCCCCGATGGCCTATGCCTTCTTCGGCCTGTGGTGGCTGCTCGGCTTCGTTTTCCTGTTCCGCATCCCGCGCGGGATCACCCCGGGCGAGGACGCAGAGGAGCGTCTGCTGGAACGTCTGGCGCGTCACTGACTCATCGCTCCCGCCTCGCCGGGGGACGCGGACGGGCCCGCCTCCGGTCACCGGAGGCGGGCCCGTCGTCGTCGTGGGGTGTCAGTCCTGGACGAAGTACGTCTGCTTGTTGACGAACTCGTCCATGCCGAGCGGGCCGAGCTCGCGGCCGAAGCCGGAGCGCTTGACGCCGCCGAAGGGGATCTCCGCCCCCTCGCCCGCCGGCGTGTTGACGTTGGCCATGCCGACCTCGAGCTGCCGGGCGATCCGCTCGGCCTTGGCCTCGTCCTGGGAGAACACGGCGCCGCCCAGGCCGTACTGGGAGTCGTTGGCGAGGGCGAGCGCCTCGTCCGCGGACTCCACCTTGTAGACGACGGCGACGGGGCCGAAGAGCTCCTCGCGGTAGGCGTCCATCTCGGAGGTGACGCCCGTGATCACGGCCGGGGCGAAGCGGGCGCCCGCCTCGTCCGTGACGGTCCCACCGACATGGACGGTCGCCCCCTGCTGCCGGGCCCGCTCCACCTGCTCGGCCAGGCGCTCGGCGGCACCGCGCGAGGACAGCGGGGTGAACACCGTCGGGTCCTCGTCGGCGGCCTCCCCGGGCTTCATGGCCTCGGCCAGGGACACCAGCTCGGCCACGAAGGCGTCGTGGATGTCCGCCGTGACGATCATGCGCTTGTTGGAGTTGCAGGCCTGGCCCATGTTGTACATGCGGGTCGCCCACGCGGTGCGGGCGGCCTCGGCCGGGTCCTCGGCGTCGAGCACGATGTACGGGTCCGACCCGCCGAGCTCGAGGACGGCCTTCTTGAGGTGCTGGCCCGCGAGCGCGCCGATCACGGAGCCGGCCCGCTCGGAGCCGGTCAGGGACACGCCGGCCACGCGCGGGTCGGCGATGAACTCGGCGATCTGGTCGTGCGTGGCGAAGACGTTGGTGTACACGCCGGCCGGCACGCCGGCGTCGTCCATGATCTGCTGCACGGCCAGGGCCGAGCGCGGGCAGATCTCGGCGTGCTTGAGCACGATCGCGTTGCCGAGCATGAGGTTCGGCGCGGCGAAACGGGCGATCTGGTAGTACGGGAAGTTCCACGGCATGACGCCCAGCAGCACACCCAGGGGCAGGTGGCGGATCATGGCGCGGCCGCCCCCGTAGGTCTCGATGGGGCGGTCCGCGGCGAGGGTGGGGCCCTTGTCCGCGAAGTAGCCGAAGATGGCCGAGCTGAACTCCGCCTCCTCGACGCCCTCGGTCACGCGCTTGCCCATCTCGGTGGCGATGATCTGCGCGAGCTCGTCCTTGCGCTCCTCGAAGAGGTCCGCGACCTTCTGCACGATGGTGGCGCGCTCCTCGATGGGGCGGGCGGCCCACGCACGCTGGGCGGTCTCGGCGGCGGCCAGCAGCTGGTCGACCTCACCGTCGGCGAGGGTCGGGAAGGTCTCCACGACCTGGTCGGTGCTGGGGTCCTGCACGCGATAGCCGGTGGGGGTGCTCATGAGTGCGTCCTCTCGTTCGGGTCCCGGACCACGGCAGTGCCGTCGTCGTCCGGACGGATGATCGGGATGGGTCGGGTCGAGTCCGTCTGCGGCAGGGTCTCGCCACGGAAGTAGGCCGGGTGGCGCAACCGCGTCCACATCATCAGTACCACGCCGATGGCCAGCACGCCCATGCCCAGGATGAACACCGTGCCCACGCCGAACACGGTCGAGCCGGAGCCGTAGTCGGGGTCGGTGGAGTCCAGCGCGGTCACGCAGAACATCACCAGCAGCACGAGGCCGGGGAGCACCGCGAAGATCGGCTCCTGGCTGTCCGGGTTGCCCGCGCCCATGGCGGGCCTCGGCGACTGACCTACGGACCGCCGGCCGCGTGTCATGCCGGCACGGACGCGCCGCCCCTCCGCGTGAGAGGGGCGGCGCGTCGACGGATCTGTGTGCGGCGGGCTGTCAGTCGGTCAGTCCCAGACGACGGCGGGCCGCGACCAGCACCCCCGCGGCGGCGGCGCCGAGGCCGGCCAGCCACCAGCCGGTGGACTGCCCCGTCTCGACGGTGTCCGGGGTCGTGTGCTGCTCGTCGGCGTCGTCCTCGACCGGAGCGGGCTGCTTCTCCGCGCCCTCCGGAGCCGGGGCGGCCTCGTCGCCCCGGAACGCGGCGAGCGCCGCAGCGGTGTGCGGGTCGGTCAGGTCGAGCGGCTTCCCATTGAGGACGCCGTCCTCGGCATCGAGGAAGCCGTCGTACGCGGCGGGGATCTCCTCGCCGACATGCACGGTGACGGTCTGGACATGGGCGACATGGTCGCTGTGGAAGTCGACGGTGAAGGTGTCCGTGCCGACGAAGCCCTCGTCGGGGATGTACCAGGCACGGAGCTCGGAGTGCTCCGAGTCACGGAACGCGAAGACCTCACCGTGGGCCGGCTCGGCCACGACCGCCGCGTAGGTGTTCTCCATCGTCGGCGCGGCGACCAGGTGAACGATCTCGGCACCCTCCACCCCAGGTGCCAACTGCATGGCCGAGTCCCAGGCCAGGGGCCGGTCCCCGAGGTGGCCCGTCTGCGGTCCGTCGACGGAGTGCACGGCCGCCCCCTGATCGTCGGCGAGGTCAGCGTCCGCCTGGAGCGTGATGCCCATGTTCAGCATCTGCCCGTCCACTTCCACGTCGTACCGGACGAGGCCTTCCCCGGCCGCGCCGAGCGCGCGGCGGGTCTCGAGGACGTCCACGACGCCGCCATCGATGACGTCCAGGGCCGTGAACTCGACCTCCTGGCCGCCCTCCAGGCGGGTGCCGTCCTCGGCCACCGGGGTGAGCGTGAGCGTGAGGTCCTCCGGGTCGTAGCCGTCGTAGGTCTGGAAGAAGGCGGCGGTGACGTTCTCGTGGTCGACGGCCTGGAAGGAGCCGGCCTGGGGGCCATGGCCGTCGTCCCAGGCGGCGGCGGGGCCGGCGAGGGCGACGGACGTGACGAGGCCTGCGGTGGCGACGGCGGCGGGCAGGTGACGGAGGGAGGGACGACGGGTACGGATGACGGACATGGCAGCTCCTCACTGAGTCGGCCGGACAGGGCCGGCGGCCCCCGCCTCTGCAGCACCGGCGTTCCGGGCTCCACGGGTGGGGACGCCTCGAGTCTGTCCGCCGAGAGCCTGCCGTGAAAGGGCTGTGCGACGTCGATGCGTGATCGACGCGGGACTGCAACCCGGCCGTGACCGGCGGGGGTGCTGTGCGGGCGCGGAGCGCAGAGGGGTCACGACGGCGAGCCGGCCGCCACGACGACGAAGGCCCGGTCCGTACGGACCGGGCCTTCTGACGGGTGGAGGTAAGGGGATTCGAACCCCTGACCTTCTGCATGCCATGCAGACGCGCTACCAACTGCGCCATACCCCCAGGTGGGTGGTGACTCCGTTTCCGGCGGACCGGCCGGAGCACCTGGATAGGATACCCGGCCCGCGGCAACCGCGCAAACCGGCTGGGCGGCGTCGATGGACCGACGCGGCCCCACGGCCTAGCGTGCAGGAGACACCCCCACGCCCACCGCCCACCAGGAGGCCCCCGATGTCCCCCACCGACGCACCGATCCCCACCGCGCTGATCGGCTATGGGTTCGCCGGGAAGACGTTCCACGTCCCCCTGCTTCACGCCACGGAGGGACTCGCGCTCACCCATGTCGTCTCGAGCCGCCCGGACGCGGTGCACGCGGATCTGCCGGACGTCGTCGTGGTGCCCGACGTGGACGCGCTCCTGGCGTGGCACGACGTGGACCTCGTGGTGATCGCCGCCCCGAACGACCAGCACACGCCGCTCGCGCGCGCCGCCCTCAGGGCGGGCAGGCACGTGGTGGTGGACAAGCCGTTCACGCTGAGTCTCGCCGAGGCGCGGGAGCTGCGCGACCTCGCGGCCGAGACGGGGCGGGTGCTGCGGGTGTTCCAGAACCGCCGCTTCGACAGCGACTTCCTGGGCATCGCCGAGCTCGTCCGCTCCGGCCGGCTCGGAGACGTCGTCCACCTCGAGTCCCGGATCGACCGCTTCCGCCCGACCGTCCGGAGCCGCTGGCGGGAAGCCTCGGTGCCCGGGGGCGGCATCTGGTTCGACCTCGGACCGCACCTGGTCGACCAGGCGCTCCTGCTCTTCGGCGTCCCCGAACGCGTGGACGCCGACCTCGCGGCCCTGCGTCCGGGTGCCCCGGTCGAGGACTGGGCGCACTGCGTGCTGCAGTATCCGGGCCGGCGCGTGGTCCTGCAGGCGTCGATGCTCGTGGCCGGCGGCAGCCCGCGCTTCGCGGTCCACGGCACGCGTGGCACCGCGGTGAAGGAACTGCCGGATCAGCAGGAGGCGCAGCTGCGCGCGGGTCTGCTCCCCGGCGCCGAGGGCTGGGGCGTCGACCCGGACCCGATCCTCCTGCACGACGGGGAGGGGAACACCGAGCGCGTCCCCGCGCCCACCGGAGCCCAGCAGCGGTCCTACACGGGTGTGCGCGACGCGATCCTGGGCCGCCCGAACGGTGACGCCGCCACCCCCGACCAGGCCGTCGCCGTGATGGCGGTGCTCGAGGCCGCCGTCGCCTCGGCGCGGGAGGGCCGTGCGGTGGAACCCGCACTCACGGCGGTCGAGCGCGCCGCGTACCCCGGCGTGTCCCCCGCACCGACCGCGGCGGAGCGACATCACCGCAGTGCCGCAGCGCGGTGATGTCGCAGGGCGGCGGTCGCCGCCCGGGCCCGCACGGGAGCCCGACGACGACGAAGGCCCGGTCCGTACGGACCGGGCCTCCTGACTGGTGGAGGTAAGGGGATTCGAACCCCTGACCTTCTGCATGCCATGCAGACGCGCTACCAACTGCGCCATACCCCCAGATGTGTGCGTCACCCGCGATGTTCACGCTCCGTTTCCGGGCCGTTCGCCTCGCTGGCAACTCGACCAGCGTACACGGTCCCCGCGCGGGCGCCAAATCGGCGTCCGGGCCGAGGCGCGCTCAGATGCCGTAGCCCTCGAGGGTCCAGTCGCCCCAGCCCTCGGCCCCGGTGTCGGCAGTGAACGCGCCCTGCAGCACGGCGGCGCGAGCGTTGCCGATCCGTTCCATCGCCGCGAAGGCCTCGCCCTCGTGACGCAGGAGCAGCCCCGTGGCCGCGCGGATCAGCGCACCGTGGGCCACGACGAGCAGAGTCTGGGCACCACCGTCGCGCGGAGTGTCTGCCCAGTGCGGGGGCACGTGTCCGCGCAGCGCACGCAGGGCCCGCTCGCCGCCCCCGCGCAGGGTCTCCCCGCCCACGGGGCCGGCGTCGAGAGCCGGCTCGGGCCGCCAGAGGCGGTGCTCGTCCGGCCAGCGTTCCGCGATGGAACTGAGCTCCAGGCCCTCCCACTCTCCCCCGGCCAGCTCCATCAGCTCCGGGTCGACGGCCACGGACGCCGCGCCCACCCGGGCTTGGAGGACGATCTCGGCCGTGCGCCGCGCCCGGGCCAGCGGGGAGCACACGGCCACGAGCTCCTCCGCGTCCTCGATCAGGTCGCCCACGGGCCCGCCGGCGGCGCGACGCGCCTGGCCCTCCCCCTCGGCGTTCAGCTCGATGTCCGTGTGCCCCTGGTACCGGTCCAGGGCGTTCCAGTCGGTCTCGCCGTGTCGCAGCAGGATCAGGCGCATCTCCCGGCCCGCTCAGGAGGCGTGCGAGGCGGAGGCGCCGTCGTCCTGGGTGGCCGCGTCCGGTCGGGTGCTCTCCTCCGGCAGGCCGAGGTCGATCGCCGGGGTGTCCTTCCACAGGCGGTCCAGCGCGTAGAACTCGCGGTCCTCGCGATGCTGGACGTGCACCACGAAGTGTCCGTAGTCGAGCAGCACCCAGTGGCCGTCGGACCGGCCCTCGCGACGCAACGGCTTGAGCTGCTCGTCCTTCAGCAGCGCCTCCTCGACGCCGTCGACGATCGCGTTGACCTGACGCTCCGAGGCGCCGGAGGCGATCAGGAAGGCGTCGGTGAGGCCGAGCCGCTCGGCGACGTCGAACGCGACGATGTGCGTGCCGAGCTTGTCCGCGGCGGCGGCCGCGGCGGTGGTGAGGGCGTCCAGGGTGGTCTGGGGAACGGTCACGAGGTCTCCTCTTCCGAGACGTAGAGGTGGTGCTTGGCGATGTATTGGACGACGCCGTCCGGGACGAGATACCAGACGGGCCGGCCCCGGCGGACGCGCTCCCGGCAGTCCGTGGAGGAGATCGCCATGGCGGGGATCTCCATCAGGGAGACGTCGGCGCCCAGGCCCATGTCCGAGAGGTCGTGGCCGGGACGGGTGACACCGACGAAGTGCGCCAGGTCCCAGAGTTCGTCCACGTCCTTCCACGTGAGGATCTGGCCCATGGCGTCCGCGCCGGTGATGAAGAACAGCTCGGCGTCCGGGTGCAGGCGGCGCAGGTCCCGCAGCGTGTCCACGGTGTAGGTCACGCCGGGGCGGTCGATGTCCACGCGGGAGACGGTGAACCGGGGGTTGGAGGCGGTGGCCACCACGGTCATGAGGTAGCGGTCCTCGGCCGGGGAGACCTGCCGGTCCGACTTCTGCCACGGCTGGCCCGTGGGGACGAAGACGACCTCGTCCAGCTCGAACTCGGCGGCCACCTCGGAGGCGGCCACGAGGTGCCCGTGGTGGATCGGGTCGAAGGTGCCGCCCATGATGCCGAGGCGACGACGGTGCGCGCCCCCGGCGGTGGGCGCGGGGACGGGTGTGCGGGAGGCGACGGTCATGCGCTCAGGAGACGAACGGACGGCCCGCCGCGTCGCCCCCGGCGGAGGCGGCGACGCGGCGGGCCGGTGAGACGTCAGTGACCGGAGGTGTGCGAGCCGCGGCCGGTGCCGTGGTGCTGGACCGCGGTGGTGGGCTCGGGCAGGCGCAGCGCGCGGGAGCGCATGGACATGGTGGCGGCCAGGGCGGCCATCAGCAGCGCGAAGACGAGCAGGCCGTACCAGATGGGGTCCATCGGCAGCTCGTTGACGACGTGGTGGCCCTCCTCGGCGGCGGCCAGGATCAGGGAGGTGTTCAGCATGGATGCTCCTCGGTGCAGCGGGTCAGACGGCCGGGCCGGGGCCGGGCCGAAGGGGTCCTGGTGTCCATCGTAGCCCGGCTCAGCGGCGGATCTGCCCGTCGCCGCGCAGGATCCACTTGGTGGTCGTGAGCTCCTCCAGGCCCATGGGCCCGCGGGCGTGCATCTTCTGGGTGGAGATGCCCACTTCGGCGCCGAGGCCGAGCTCGCCGCCGTCGGTGAAGCGCGTGGACGCGTTCACGATGACGGCCGCGGCGTCCACCTCGGTGATGAACCGCTCGGCCGCGGCCAGGTCGTTCGTGACGATGGCCTCGGTGTGGCCCGTGGACCACCGGCCGATGTGCTCGATCGCCTGGTCGAGGGAGTCCACGACGCGCACGGCCATCTCCATGTCCAGGTACTCGGTGCCCCAGTCCTCCTCGGTGGCGTCCACGGCGTCCCGGGCGTGGTCGCCGCGGTCGGCGAGCGTGGGCAGCCAGGCCCGCGCGGCCTCGTCCACGTGCAGCAGCACGCCGGCACGGGTGAGGGCGCGCAGCACTTCTCGGCCCACCTCCTCCGCGTCCCGGTGGAGCAGCAGGGTCTCGGCCGCATTGCACACGGAGGTGCGGTGGGTCTTCGAGTTGAGCACGATGTCCACCGCCATCTGCTTGGGTGCGGAGGCGTCCACGTACAGGTGCACGTTGCCCTCACCCGTCTCGATCACGGGCACCCGGGCCTCACGGACCACGCGCTGGATCAGCTCACGGCCGCCGCGCGGGACGAGGACGTCCACCGCGCCACGGGCGGCCATCAGGGCGGCGACGCCAGGACGTCCGAGGTCGTCGATGCCCTGGATGATGTTGGGGTCGAAGCCCTGGTCCACGAGCGCCTCCCGCAGCACCTGGATCAGGACCGCATTGGTGGACTCCGCGGCCGAGCCGCCGCGCAGGATCACGCCGTTGCCCGACTTCAGGGCGATGCCGGCGATGTCCACCGTGACGTTCGGACGGGCCTCGTACACGGCGCCCACGACGCCCAGGGGCACCCGCACCTGGCTCATCCGCACGCCGTTGGGCAGCGGGCCGCCGCGGACCACGGTGCCCACGGGGTCCGGCAGGCCGGCCAGGGTCTCCAGGGCGAGGGCCAGCGCCTCGACGCGCGCCTCGTCCAGCTTGAGGCGGTCCAGCATGGCCGCCGAGGTGCCGGCCTCGCGGCCGCGGCTGCGGTCCTCGCGGTTGGCCGTGATGATCGCGGCCGCGTTGGCGCGCAGGGCCTCGGCCATGTGGCGCAGGACGGCGTCCTTGCGGACGCGGCCGGCGGTGGCCAGCTCGGGCACGGCCTGACGCGCCCACTCGGCCCGTTGGCGGACGGCCTCCTCGACCTCGGGCGTCGGCGCCTCGGCGTCCTGGCGGCCGGACTGATCCTGGGGTGCGGTGCTCTCGGTGGTCTGCATGCCCCCAGCCTATCGAGCGCCCCGGACGAGGCACGAGGCCCCGGTCCGTCGCCGCGGCCGGAGCCCGTGCCGGTCAGCGCTGCGGCGGAGCCAGGCGCACCCAGTCGTCGGCGTGCACGACGACGCCGTCGTAGCCCGCGCCCAGGTCCTCGCGGAGGTCGGCGGTCGTCCGCCCGAGCATGGCGGGCAGCTGCGACGAGGAGTACTGCACGAGGCCGCGCGCCCGCACCCGGCCGTGCGCGTCCACGATCTCGACGACGTCGCCCGGCGTGAAGTCGCCCGTGCAGCCGGTGATGCCCGCGGCCAGCAGGGAGCGGCCGCGGTCGATCGCCCCGGCCACCGCGCCGTCGTCGATGACGAGCCGGCCCCGGACCTCCGCCGTGAGGCCGAGCCACGCCGCGCGCGCGGACCGGCGGCGGCCGGTGGCGGAGAACCACGTGCCCACGTCCTCCCCCGCGAACGCGGCGCCCGCGTTCGCGGCCGAGGTGAGCAGGGTCGGGATGCCGGTGGTGGCCGCGATGCCGGCCGCGTCCACCTTGGTCACCATGCCGCCCGTGCCCACGCCCGCGGAACCGGGCACGCGCACGTCGACGCCGGCCAGATCGTCGTCCGAGGTGACCTCCGGGATGCGCCGTGCGTCCGGGTTCGAGGGGTGGCCCGTGTAGAGGGCGTCCACGTCCGAGAGCAGGACCAGCAGGTCCGCCTTGCAGAGGTTGGCGGTGAGGGCCGCGAGGCGGTCGTTGTCACCGAAGCGGATCTCGCGCGTGGCCACGGCGTCGTTCTCGTTCACGATCGGCATCACGTCGAGCGTGAGCAGCCGCGACAGAGCGCGGTGCGCGTTCGTGTACTGGGTGCGCCGCATGAGCTCCTCGGCGGTCAGCAGCACCTGGGCCACCTCGGTGTCGTGCCGGCCGAAGCTCGTGGTGTAGTGCGCCATGAGCTTGCTCTGTCCGACCGCCGCCGAGGCCTGCTGGGTGGCGGTGTCCTTGGGGCGTCGGCCCAGCCCGAGGTGGGGGAAGCCGGCCGCGACGGCACCGGAGGACACGAGCACCACCTGGGTGCCCTTCTGCCGCTCAGCGGCGAGGACGTCCACGAGGCGGTCGATGGCCTCCACGTCCAGGCCGTCCGGGGTGGTCAACGAGGACGAGCCGATCTTCACGACCACCCGGCGTGCGGCCTGCATCGTCTCCCGCGAGGTCACGGGGTTGGCCCGCGGGTCCTCGGAGCCGCGCGTGGCGGGGGTCGGATAGCGGGTGACGACGGTGCGCCGCACGGACATGGATCATCCCTCTCGATCGTCGGTGCCGTTCCACAGGCCGGAGCGTCGCTCGGCCTCCATCTCGGCCCGGGTCGCCGCACGGGCGGCGCGCCGGGCATCCTGCTCGGCGCGCTTCTCCGCGCGGGTCGCGCGGGTGCGCTCGTCGAGCCGCAGGTCGGTGCCCCGGGGCCCGGCGAGCAGCTCGGCCCCCGCGGACAGCGTGGGCTCCCAGTCGAAGACGACGCCCGTGACGTCGTCGCCGATCACGACGGCGTCGCCCGGCTTCGCACCGGCCTTGAACAGGCCGTCCTCGACGCCGGCCCGCTGGAGCCGGTCCGCAAGGTAGCCGATCGCCTCGTCGTTCTGGAAGTCCGTCTGGGCGACCCACCGCTCGGGCTTCTCGCCGCGCACGCGGAACAGCGGCTCGAGGTTGCGCTCCTCGCGGCGGATCGTGAATTCGGCCCGCTCGCCACGGCGGCGATGCCGGCGCGGCACCTCGACGGGCGCGGCCGGCACGGGCTCGACCACCCGGGAACGGGCCTCGGCCACGAGCTCGGCCATGGCGTACTTGAGGGCGTCCAGGCCCTCGCGGGCCAGCGCGGAGATGTCGAAGACCCGCAGGCCGCGGCCCTCGAGCTCGTCGCGGACCATGTCCGCCATCGCGGCGCCGTCGGGCAGGTCGGTCTTGTTCAGGGCGATGAGGCGGGGCCGCTCGTTCAGCGGCACGACGCCCTCCCCGCCCTGGGAGAAGACGGGCTCCACCGCGTAGGCCTCGAGCTCGGCCTCGATGGCCTCGAAGTCGGCGATCGGGTCCCGGTCGGACTCGAGGCTGCCGCAGTCGAGGACGTGCACGAGCGCGGCGCAGCGCTCCACGTGGCGCAGGAACTCCAGGCCGAGGCCGCGGCCCTCCGAGGCGCCGGGGATCAGGCCCGGGACGTCGGCCACGGTGAAGCGCACGTCGCCGGCCTGCACGACCCCGAGGTTGGGCACGAGCGTGGTGAACGGGTAGTCCGCGATCTTGGGGCGGGCCGCAGACAGGGCCGCGATGAGGGAGGACTTGCCGGCCGAGGGGAAGCCCACGAGCGCGACGTCCGCCACGGTCTTGATCTCGAGCGTCAGGTCCCGGCTCTCCCCCGGCAGGCCGAGCAGCGCGAAGCCGGGCGCCTTGCGCTTCACCGAGGCCAGGGCCGCGTTGCCGAGGCCGCCCTGACCGCCGGCGGCAGCCACGTAGGTCGCGCCCTCCCCCACGAGATCGGCCACGATGTTGCCCTGCTCGTCCTTGACTACCGTGCCGTCCGGCACGGGGAGCACGAGCGACTGGCCGTTCTTGCCCTCGCGGTGGTCTCCCATGCCCGGCTGGCCGTTCTCGGCGGACCTGTGCGGGGCGTGGTGGTAGTCCAGCAGCGTGGTGGTCTGCGAGTCCACCACGAGGGTGATGTCGCCGCCGTCGCCCCCGTCGCCGCCGTCGGGGCCACCCAGGGGCTTGAACTTCTCGCGATGCACGGAGACGCACCCGTGCCCGCCGTTGCCGGCGGTGAGGTGGAGGACCACGCGGTCCACGAAGGCTGCCATGGGAGTGCTCCTAGGGGCTGGAGGGATCGGACTCAGACGGCCCAGGGGCCGGAGACGCCGACGGCGGGGGCGGGTCCGGTGGATGCCGGGCCCGCCCCCGCCGGGGCGTCAGGGGGTGCGGGTGTCCTCGCCGGGCGAGGGTCCGCACGCAGACCGCACGAGTGTCAGATCACTCCGCGGCGGGGACGATGTCCACGACCTTGCGGCCGCGGCGCTGGCCGAAGGCCACGGAGCCCGCGGACAGCGCGAAGAGGGTGTCGTCCTTGCCGCGGCCGACGTTGCGGCCCGGGTGGAACTTGGTGCCACGCTGGCGGACGATGATCTCGCCGGCGTTAACGTCCTCGCCGCCGTAGCGCTTGACGCCGAGGTACTGCGGGTTCGAATCGCGGCCGTTCTTCGAGGAACTGCCGGCCTTCTTATGTGCCATTGCTGTTGCCTAACCTCTCGGATGCTCGGTTTCGCTGGTGCCGGTGACGGCTCAGGCGATCCCGGTGATCTTGACCGTGGACAGCTCAGAGCGGTGGCCCTGGCGCTTCTTGTAGCCGGTCTTGTTCTTGTACTTCATGATGACGACCTTCTTGCCACGGGAGTGGGAGACGACCTCGGCGGTCACCTTCACACCGGCGGCATCGGCGCCAGCCTTGACCTCGTCCCCGTCCACCAGCATCAGAGCGGGCAGCTCGACGGAGCCACCGGTCTCAGCGGGAACGCGGTCAAGGGTAACGAGGTCTCCGACGGAAACCTTCTCCTGGCGGCCGCCAGCGCGGACAATCGCGTACACCACTTGGGACTCACTTCTCTCGACGTTTCAATGGATCAGATCGGGTTCTGCTCGCCCGCACCTCGACCGCGGCTGCGTCCGGGTCCGGCGGTCCCTCACCGGGACATGCGGGAGCGTGCGGGCGGTGAACACCGATGGTCCAGCATACTCGCTGCCGGGCGTCCGGACCAAACAGAGGCGTGTCGGCGCGTCGCCGCCGCCCGGGGCAGACCCGGGACGGCGGCACCGACGACGGTCAGCGGCCGCGACGGGCCAGGTCGGCGGCCTTCACGCCGACGCCGAGCATCACCGGGGCGGCACCCTGCGGCTCGGCGGGGGTGGACGCTTCGGCCACGGCCGCGGTGAAGCGGCCGCCCTGGGCGCCGCCGGGCGCGGCCTGGACCTGGACGTGGACGCCGTCGGACGACACGGCGCGACGCGAGCGCCGGCGCGGCGATCCGGGCGCCGGGGCCGCCTGGGCCTCGGCCGGGGCGTCCGCGGCGGACGCCTGTTCCGCGTCCGCCGCGGGCTCCGCCGTCGGGTCGGTCGCCGCAGGCTCCACCATCACGGCCTCCTCGACGGCGGCCGGGGCGGCGGGCTGCTCGTGGACCTCGGTGGCGTCCGTGGACTCCTCGGGCGAGGGCTCGGTGGCCTCCACCGGAGCCGCGTCCGTGCGGTCGGCCGTCCGCTCGGCGGACGCGTCCGCACCGGCGGCCGTACGGACGACACCGTCGCTCGAGGCCCGGCGGGACCGGCGGCGCCGGGGCGCCGGGGCATCCTCGGCGGGCACCGGCTCCGATGCGTCCTCCGCGGGCGCGGCCGCCGAGGACTCGGCGTCCGCGGCGTCGTGTCGCGACGGCGTGGCGCGCTCCGCGCCCTGGTCCTCGGCGTCGGTCTCGGTCGAGGCCGCCTCGCCGTCCCGCCGGGACCGCCCACGGCCACCCCGGCGACGCCGGGACCGGCGGGGACGGTCGTCCTGCGCCTCCGCGTCCTCCGGGGACTCGGCCTCGGCGACGGCGGCCACGGCCTCCTCGGCCTGCGCGACCGGGTCCTGGTGCTCGGGGACCTCGGAGGCGGCCGGCTCGGCGGCCTCCTCCTCGGTCTGACGGGGCTGATCGGCGGACGCGGCGGTGCCGTCGTCGTGCGACCGCGCGGCATCCTCGGAGCCCGCGGCCTCGGCGCCGGTGTCCGCCGACTCCTCGGTGCGGCCCCGGCCACGGCGGCGGCCCCGACGACGCCGGCGACGCGGCGTCTCCTCCTCGTCCGTCCCGGCCGGCTGCCCGGCCTCCGCGGGCCCGGCCGACGCGGCCTCGACGGCCTCGGCCGCGGAGTCCTCGGCGGGGGCGGACTCCTGCTCGGCGGGGGCGGACTCCTGGGCGGGGGTCTCGTCCTCGGCCACCTTGCCGGAGGCCTTCGCGATCGAGTGCAGGGCGACCCGGGCGGCCTCGGCCCGCTCACGGCGCTGCCGCTCGTCCTCGGAGTCGACGTGCTCGGCGCCCGTCGTCGTGGCCGCGGCGGCGTGGGCGTGCTCGCCCTCGCCGTTGCCCCGGCGCCGGCGACGACGGCGGCCCTCCGCTTCGCCGCGCTGCTCACCGCCGGAGCGGCCCCGCTCGACGGGGGTGTCCTTGATGATGATGCCGCGGCCGGCGCAGTGCTCGCAGGTCTCCGAGAACACCTCCACGAGCCCGGTGCCCATGCGCTTGCGCGTCATCTGGACCAGGCCGAGCGAGGTCACCTCGGCGACCTGGTGCTTCGTGCGGTCCCGGCCCAGGCACTCCACGAGACGGCGCAGCACGAGGTCGCGGTTGGCCTCGAGCACCATGTCGATGAAGTCGATGACGATGATGCCGCCGATGTCCCGCAGGCGCAGCTGCCGGACGATCTCCTCGGCGGCCTCGAGGTTGTTCTTGGTGACGGTCTCCTCGAGGTTGCCGCCGGAGCCCGTGAACTTGCCGGTGTTCACGTCCACCACGGTCATGGCCTCGGTGCGGTCGATCACGAGCGAGCCGCCGGAGGGCAGGTACACCTTGCGCTCGAGCGCCTTGTGGAGCTGCTCGTCCACGCGGTGGGTGGCGTACAGGTCCTCGCCGTCGTGGTCCTCCGGCACCCAGTGGTGCAGACGGTCCAGCAGGTGCGGGGCCACGTAGGTCACGTAGGCCTCGATGTTGTCCCACGTGGCCTCGCCCTGCACGAGCATGGCGGAGAAGTCCTCGTTGAAGACGTCGCGGACCGTCTTGATGGTCAGGTCCGGCTCGGCGTAGAGCAGCTCGGGGGCGAGCACCTTGGTGCCGGACGCCTTCTCCTGGATGCCCTCCCACTGGGCGCGCAGACGGTTGATGTCGTTCTGCAGCTCCTGCTCGGAGGTGCCCTCGGCCGCGGTGCGCACGATCACGCCGGCGTCCTGCGGCAGGTGGTCCTTGAGGATCTTCTTCAGACGCGAGCGCTCCACGTCCGGCAGCTTGCGGGAGATGCCGGTCATCGAGCCTCCCGGCACGTACACGAGGTAGCGGCCGGGCAGGGAGACCTGGCTGGTCAGACGGGCGCCCTTGTGGCCCACCGGGTCCTTGGTGACCTGGACGAGCACGGTGTCGCCGGACTTGAGCGCGTTCTCGATCTTCCTCGGCTTGCCGTCCAGCTGGGCGGCGTCCCAGTTGACCTCGCCCGCGTAGAGCACGGCGTTGCGTCCGCGGCCGATGTCCACGAACGCGGCCTCCATGGACGGCAGCACGTTCTGGACCTTGCCCAGGTACACGTTGCCGATCATCGAGTCCTGCGTGGTGTGCGAGACGAAGTGCTCGGCCAGCACGCCGTCCTCGAGCACGGCGATCTGGATGCGCTGGTCGCGCTGGCGCACCAGCATCTTGCGGTCCACGGCCTCGCGGCGGGCCAGGAACTCGGCCTCGGTGATCACGGTGCGGCGACGCCCGCCCGAGCGGGAGTCGCGGCGGCGCTGGCGCTTCGCCTCGAGCCGGGTGGAGCCCTTGACGCTCTGGACGGTGTCCGAGGCGGTGCCGACGGCCTGGCGCGGCGCGCGCACGCGGGTGACGGTGTGCTCGGGATCGCCGGCCTCGCCGCCGTCGAGCTCCATGTCCACCTCGCCGCGGCGGCGTCGGCGGCGCCGCCGGGAGACCACGGCGCCCTCGGCCCGGTCCTCGGACTCTCCGGCGTCCTCGTCCTCGGAGCGCTGCCGGGACGTGGTCTCGGTGCGCAGGACCTCGATCAGGTTCGCCGGCACGGCGAACGGGTCGGTCGGGTCGACCTGCAGCGTCGGCGCGCTCGGCTCCTCGGCCGGGTCCGCGGCGTCGTCGGACGCGGCGGTCCGCTCCGGCTCCGCCCCGTCGGCGGTGTCCGCCGCGGTCTGCGTCACGGCCTGCTCGGCCGTCTCCTCCACGCGTTCGTCTGCGCGGGTCGTGTCCTCGTTGTTGGCCGCCATGGCAGCACCTCCCGCCGACCGACGACGCCACACTCGCCGCCGCCCGGCGTGTCCGCGTCCGCCGCCGGCCGCGTTGCCCCGGGCGCCGTGCGCCACGGGTGCGCCGGGAGGCGGACTCCGAGAAGTCATCGGGTGGACCGCGTCGACCGTCAGGGCCCGGCGCGGAACCGCTGCGCCCTCGAGATCGGGGCCTGGGCGTCACGTGCCGTCCGCCGGCCGGCGCACGGACGCACACGGGCGAGGCCCGGCGTCCACCTCCCGCACGATGCTCGACGCGGGGGCGCCTCGGCGGCGGCCCGACGTCGGGCGCGCAGCGGGCTGCCCCGCGGTGTGGCCACGGGACGGCCAGGGCCGATTCTCTCACATCCGCCCCGGGCACGCGCCTAGAATCGTGTCCATGCCTGCGACCCCGCTGACGGACGACATCCGCCTCTCCCCCGCCGACGACATCCCCGCCGAGGAGGCCCGGCTCACCTGGTACGCCCGGCCCGCGGGCACGGCGGCGCTGCTCCTGATCACCTCGCTCGTGGCGCTGACGGCCACCATCATCATCATCGTCGAGCGCGCCCTCCTCACCGCGGACCCGACGCACCGCACGTCCTGCGACCTCAACCCGTGGGTGTCCTGCGGCCAGGTGATGCAGTCGTGGCAGGCCCACACCTTCGGCTTCCCGAACACGTACATCGGCGTGGTCGCGTTCTCCGTGCTCATCACCGTGGGGATGTCCCTGCTCGCCGGCGCCCGCTTCGCCCGCTGGTACTGGCTGCTGATGAACGCGGGGATCCTGGCGGGCTTCGCGTTCTGCGTGTGGCTCTGGTACTCGGCCGTCTACAGCATCGGCACGCTCTGCCTCTACTGCATGATCGTGTGGGCCATGGTCATCGCCCAGCTCGTGCTCGTGACGTCCCGGAACCTGCAGACCGGCACGCTGCCGGCCCCGGCCGGTCTCGTCCGCCTCGCCCGGGAGCTGGCCTGGCCCGTGATCGTGCTCCTCTACGTCCTGGTGTTCGCCTCGATCCTGCTGGAACTGGGCCTCGGGGTCATCGGGATCGACTGAGCCCGCGCTCCCCCACCGGGCACGACGACGGCGGCCGGTCACCCCACCAGGGTGACCGGCCGCCGTCGTGCGGGCCCGGAACGGGCTCAGCCGAACCAGATCGCGAGCTCGCGCTCGGCCGAAAGGGTCGAGTCCGAACCGTGGACGAGGTTCTTCTGGACGGCCTCGCCCCAGTCCCGGCCCAGGTCGCCGCGGATGGTGCCCGGGGCGGCCACGGTGGGGTCGGTCTTGCCGGCCAGCGAGCGGAACCCCTCGATCACCGAATCGCCCGTGACGCGCGCGGCCACCACGGGGCCGGAGGCCATGAACGCGACCAGCGGCTCGAAGAACGGCTTGCCCTGGTGCTCCTCGTAGTGGCGCTCCAGCATGGCACGGGTGGGCGTGAGCATCTTCAGATCGGCGATCACGTAGCCCTTGCGCTCGATGCGCGCGAGGATCTCGCCGACCAGGTTGCGGGCCACCCCGTCCGGCTTGATGAGGACGAGGGTCTCTTCGGTCTGGTGCGTCATGGGGTGTGCTCCTAGCGTCGTCGGACGGCCGCGAGCGCGGTCCGGTTCCCGCCCCACCCTAGTGGGGCCCGGGTCTCAGCGTCCGTGCTCGGCCTCCCAGGCGGCCTCGAGGCGGTCGCGCTGGGCGTTCTCGACGTCCATGGCCCCGCCCTTGATCACGGCGTACGCCCACGTCAGCGCGAAGAGGGCCCCCACCACGAACATCGAGTACTCCCAGAAGCCGGAGGCCAGCAGGACGGCCTGGATCGCCCAGCCGATCGCGATGCCGACGGGCCTGCGCACCAGGGCGCAGGTCAACACCGCGACGACGGCCAGCGCGGAGTAGCCCGCCACGAACCACCAGGCGCCCGGCTCGTCCCGGTGCATGCCGAACAGCATGAGCCCGAGGAAGAAGATGAGCACCGCCTCGAGCATGAGGATCGTGGAGGTGAACAGGGCGCGCACGGAGCGGCGGCGCCGACGAGTGCCGGGGCGCCACTGCCGCTGGGCTCGCGTCTCACGCGCGGGGCGCCAGGACTCGTCGCCGAAGCGCCCCTGCTCCGTGGCGCCTCCGGTCTCCGGCTGGTCGGGGGTCATCGGTCCTCCTCCGGCCGGCGGCGGGCGCCGGCGTCGTCGCGGTCCTCGAGCAGCTCGAGGATCTCCGGATCCAGATCGTCCTCGTCGGCGTCCGCCAGCCCGACGGCGTCGAGCAGGTCGGCGGGGTCGAGGCCGCGGGCGGCCACGGTGACGGGGCCGGCGTGGCGGGGCTCGCCCACGAGGGTGCGGACCTCCGCGGCCAGGGTGATCGAGCCGAGCACGAGCACGCCGCCGCCGGTGCCAGAGGCCAGTTCATCCGCACTCGTCTCCAGGGCCTCCGCGCGGCCGACCGCCCACTCCAGGGCGTCCGGCACGGACTCGGTGGCGTACACGTCATCCTCGGGCCAGCCGGCGTCGACGGCCATGCGGGCCAGCTCCCCGGCCGGGATGGCGCGGGCCGAGGAGGACTGCGTCACCGCGAGGTCCTCCACGTCGTCGCCGAACGCCCGGTAGAGCGCCGCGAGCATGCCCGGCGCGTCCTTCTCCTGGAGGATCCCGACGACCAGCGAGAGGCGGGTGAAGCCGAACGCCTCCTGCACCGCGCGGGCCGTGGCCCGCACGCCGTCCGGGTTGTGGGCGGCGTCCACGATGAGCGTGGGGGCGGTGCGCAGCACCTCGAGCCGGCCGGGCGAGGTGACCTGGGACAGCCCCTCGCGCAGCAGCTCCTCGTCCAGCGGTCGCTCGCCGCCGCCCAGGAACATCTCCAGGGCCGCCACGGCCACCGCGAGGTTCTGCGCCTGGTGCTCCCCGAGCAGCGGCAGGAACAGGTCCCGGTACTCGGCCGCGAGGCCACGCACGGACACCTGCTGGCCGCCCACGGCCAGGGAGCGCTCGAGCACGCCGAACTCGACGCCCTCGAAGCGGAACGGCACGTCGGCCGCTCGGGCCGCCTCGAGCAGCACCTGGGCGGCGTCGCGCTCCTGGGCGGCGGAGACGAGGGCGCCGCCGGGCTTGATGATGCCGGCCTTCTCCTCGGCGATCTCGGCCTCGGTCTCCCCCAGCAGGTCCGTGTGGTCCAGGGAGATGGGGGTGACCACGGAGACGACGGCGTCCGCGACGTTGGTCGCGTCCGTCACGCCCCCGAGGCCCACCTCGAGGACGACGACCTCGACGGGCTCGTCCGCGAACACCGCGAAGCCCAGCGTGGTGACCGCCTCGAAGTACGTCAGCGGGACCTCGCCCGCCGCCTCGAGCTCCGCGTCCACGGTCTGCACGATCGGGAGGATCTCCCCCCACACGCGCACGAAGGTCTCGTCGGCGACGGGGGCGCCGTCGATGCTGATCCGCTCCGTGACGCGCTGCAGGTGCGGCGAGGTGTAGCGCCCGGTGCGCAGCCCGTAGGCGCGCAGGACGGCCTCGACCATCCGCGCCGTGGACGTCTTGCCGTTGGTGCCGGTCAGGTGGATCACCGGGGCCGCGTGCTGCGGGTCGCCGAGCAGCGCGAGCACGCGCCGCATCGGCTCGAGCCGCGGCTGCATCTTGTTCTCCGGAGCGCGGGCGAGCAGGTCCCGGTAGACCTCCTCGACCGTGCCCGGGACGTCCCCGCGCATCACGCGTCCGCCTTCGCGACGGTGACGGCCACGGTCTTCATGGCGTCGTCGGCCGGGTCCTTGCGCGGGTCGGCCGCGCCGGAGTCCACGAGCTCCAGGTCCACCGTGAGGGTCTCCTCCGCCACGAGGCCGCGGTGGGCCTCGAGCGCCGCCACCACGGCGGTGGGGCCCTCGATCCGCGTGCGCACGCGGTCGGAGACGTCCAGGCCGGCGTCCTTGCGGGCCGCCTGGACGGCGCGGACCACGTCCCGGGCGGTGCCCTCGGCGGCCAGCTCCGCGGTGACCTGCGTGTCCAGGACGAGGAAGCCGGCGGTGCCGGGCAGCACGCCCACCGTGGTCCCCTCGGGGGCACCGGTGGAGACGGTGCGCAGCTCGTAGAGCGCGGGGGCCAGGGTCACGGTCTCGCCGTCGGCGAGCGTGACCGCCAGGCCCTCGGCCGTCTCCTCGTAGGCGCCGGCGTCGACCGCCTGCTTCACGAGCGGCACCTGCCTGCCGAACGCCTTGCCGAGCTCGCGGAAGTTCAGCTTCAGCTCCGTGCCGATGCCGTAGCGGGCGATCGCCTCCTCCGAGAGCTCGGTGAGCTCGACGTCCTTGAGGTTCAGCTCGTCCGCCACGATGCGGGCGTAGGTGCCCTCGAGGCCCGCCGCGTCCGGGACGACGACGGACAGGCGGGGCAGCGGCAGGCGCACCCGGCGCCCGGCCCCCTTGCGCAGGGCCGAGCCGGCCGAGCTGATGCGGCGCACGGCGTCCATGCGGGCCACGAGGGAGTCCGCCTCGGGCCCGTGGGGGAACAGGTCGGCGTCCGGGTAGTCGGTCAGGTGGACCGAGCGGCCGCCCGTGAGACCGCGCCAGATCTCCTCGGCGATCAGCGGCATCAGCGGCGCGGCGGCCCGGGTGAAGGCCTCGAGAACGGTGTAGAGGACGTCGAAGGCGACGGTGTCCTCGTCGAAGAACCGCTCACGGGACCGGCGGATGTACCAGTTGGTCAGCGTGTCCATGAAGCCGCGCAGCGCGTCCGTGGCGTCCGAGACCTCGTAGGCGTCCAGGCCGGTCTTGACCTCCCGCAGCATGCGGCCCGTGGCGGCCAGGATGTACTGGTCCAGGGGGTCCTCGGCGGTGTGCCGCTCCTGCGCGCGGTACCCCTCGGGGCGGGCGCCGCCGTCGTGCGCGGTGTTCGCGTACAGGGTGAAGAAGTGGTAGGCGTTCCACGCCGGCAGCAGCACCTGGCGGACGCCCTCGCGGATGCCCTCCTCCGTGACGATCAGGTTGCCGCCGCGCAGGATGGGGCTGGCCATGAGGAACCAGCGCATGGCGTCCGCGCCGTCGCGGTCCAGGACCTCCGTGACGTCTGGGTAGTTGCGCAGCGACTTGGACATCTTCTGTCCGTCCGAGCCGAGCACGATGCCGTGCGAGATCACGTGGGAGAAGGCCGGCCGGTCGAACAGGGCGGTCGCCAGGATGTGCATGGTGTAGAACCAGCCGCGCGTCTGGCCGATGTACTCCACGATGAAGTCCGCCGGGTTGTGCGTGGGGAACCAGTCCGCGCGCTCGAACGGGTAGTGCACCTGGGCGTACGGCATGGAGCCGGAGTCGAACCAGACGTCCAGCACGTCCTCGACCCGGCGCATGACCGCACCGGCCGCGGCGGCCTCGGGGTCCGGGTGGGGGCGGGTGAGGTCGTCCACCCACGGGCGGTGCAGGTCCACCTCGCCCTGGGCGTTGCGCGGCAGGCGGCCGAAGGCCTCCTCGATCTCCGCGAGCGAGCCGTAGACCTCCTGGCGGGGGAAGTCGGGGTGGTCGGACTCCCACACCGGGATGGGCGAGCCCCAGTACCGGTTGCGGGAGATGGACCAGTCGCGCGCGTTGGCGACCCACGTGCCGAACTGCCCGTGCTTCACGTTGCCGGGGATCCAGGTGATCTCCTCGTTCAGCTCGAGCATGCGCTCCTTGATCTGGGTGACCTTGACGTACCAGGACGTCACCGCGCGGTAGATCAGGGGCGTGCGGCACCGCCAGCAGTGCGGGTAGGAGTGCTCGTAGGAGGCTTCGCGGGCCACGCGGCCCAGGGCGCGCAGGGCGCGGATGATCGTGCGGTTGGCCTCGAAGACCTGCACGCCGGCGATCTCGCGCAGGTCGCCGCGCCCGACGTCCTCGCGGGCGAACAGCGGCAGGAACCGGGCACCGGAGTCCACGGAGAGCAGCACGGGGATGCCGTTGGCCTCGCACACGCGCTGATCGTCCTCACCGTAGGCCGGCGCCTGGTGGACCACGCCGGTGCCGTCCTCGGTGGAGACGTAGTCGTCCACGAGGATGCGGTGGGCGCCCTCGACGCCGAGGTCACGGCCGTTGACGGTGAAGGTCTCCCCGCGGTGGGCGTCGAACACGTCCGTGAACAGCGGCGCGTAGGCCAGGCCGCCGAGGCGGGCGCCGGGGATCGTCTCGGTGACCGCGGCGCGGGCGGCGTCGGCATCGGCGTAGCCGAGCTCCCTGGCGTGGGCGCCCACCAGGTCCACGGCCAGGAGGAAGCGGTCCCCGTCCGCGGTCGCGCCCTCGGGGCCGGCCGGCACCACGGCGTACTGGATCTGGGGGCCGACGGCGAGGGCCGCGTTGGTCGGCAGCGTCCAGGGCGTGGTGGTCCAGGCCAGGACGTGGACGCCGGCCAGGTGCGCGGCGAGCGCCGCGTCGGCGCCGCCGTCGGGCACGAGGGCGGGGTCCGCCGGGAGGCCGGTGATCGGGAACGTGACGGTGACCGAGGGGTCCTGGCGCATCTTGTAGACGTCGTCGTCCATGCGCAGCTCGTGGTTGGACAGCGGGGTCTCGTCGTTCCAGCAGTAGGGCAGGACGCGGAAGCCGCGGTAGGTCAGGCCCTTGCGGTGCAGCTCGGAGAAGGCCCAGATCACGGACTCCATGAAGTCCGGGGTGAGGGTCTTGTAGTCGTTCTCGAAGTCGACCCAGCGGGCCTGGCGGGTCACGTAGTCCTGCCACTGGTCCGTGTACTTCAGGACCGAGGAGCGGCAGGCGTCGTTGAACTTGTCGATGCCCATGGCCTCGATCTCGGACTTGTCCGTCATGCCCAGCTGCTTCATCGCCTCGAGCTCGGCGGGCAGGCCGTGGGTGTCCCAGCCGAAGCGGCGCTCCACGCGGCGGCCCTGCTGCGTCTGGTAGCGGGCCACGAGGTCCTTGACGTACCCGGTGAGCAGGTGGCCGTAGTGCGGCAGGCCGTTGGCGAAGGGCGGGCCGTCGTAGAAGACGAACTCGTTCTGCGAGCCGTCCTCGTTGAAGGCGGGACGCTGGTCGATCGAGGCCTGGAAGGTGCCGTCCTCGTCCCAGTACGCCAGGATGCGGCGCTCGATCTCCGGGAAGCGCGGGGAGGCGGGGGTGCGGCCGTCAGGGGCGGAGGAGGCGAGGGGGTACACGGGGGTCCTTTGCGTCCGGGGCGTCGGTTCCGTGCAAGGACGCCCGAGGGCCCGACCCTCCGGCCGGCCGCGGACGCGGTACCACCTTGCTTGCCGGCGTCGGGAGGTCCCCGGGGTGCCGGCCGCTTGATGACTGCTGTGACGGGCTTACCCGTCCGGTTCTACTGGGGCCGTGCGGCCCGTTCTTCCGGAGGCTCGCCGGTGATGGCCGGGTCGACGCCTGTGCCCGCCAGTGTAGTGGACGATGCGCCGGCCCGTGGCCGCGGGCCGGAGCGCATCAGAGGGCGGTGCGCACGGCCGCCGACGCGTCGCCGTCGAGCTCCACGTGGACGGCGTCCCGGCCCGAGGCCCAGAGGAGGAGCTCCCCGACCTCGCCGGTCACCGTGACGGGCGCCCGCAGCGCCACGGCCCCACGGGTGACGGTGACCGGGGCGCGACCCGGGCCCTGGAGGACCACCGGCGCCGCGGACTTACGCAGGAACAGCGGGGCCATGCGGCGCAGCGAGCGGTAGAGGGCGTCCTCCTCGTCCGGGGAGAACGAGCGCGGGGCGGGCAGCGAGCCGCCGGCCGACGACTCGCCGCGCCGGACGTCCTCGAGGTGGATGAAGTGCTCGGCCGCGTTCACGTGCCTGTCCGCCGCCCGCATGGGGTTCAGCGCCGACGGGCCCGCGGCCCACTCCCGCACGACCTCGGCGTAGTCGCGGCGCTTGGTCTCCGCGGTCAGGCGGTCGAGGTGGCGGGACAGCGGCGGGATGAACAGGGCGGCGAAGGCGTCGGGCCGGCGCTCCCGCAGCCAGAGGTGGGCGGCGAGGTCGCGGGTGCTCCAGCCGCCGCACAGGGTGGGCGCGTCGGGGCCCTTCTCAAGCAGGAGGTCAGCGAGGCGGGCGCGTTCGGCTGCGGCGAAGGTGGTCATGGGCACCACGGTAGGGAGCGGGCCGCGGCGCGGGCGAGGGGTGGGCCGCGCCCGGCCGCGAATCCACCCGACGGGAGGGCTCAGCCTCCGGCGCCGAGGAGGACGCTCTCCCGGGAGATGCGGGTCATCTCCTCCCGGTCCACGACCTTCACCCGCTCCCGCGCCACCGGACCGGTCTGCGTCGCCTGCGCACCCAGGGACTTCTCATGCTCATCCAGAGCATGCCACCCAGCCCACGTCGTGTACGGCACCTCACGGGACTCGAGCAGCTCGATCACCGACTCCTCCGAGGGCTCCTGAGCCCTCCACAGCCCCGGCTCGTCCTCGATCAGATGCTTGATCGTCTCCAGAGAGTCACCCTTGGTGTGCCCGATCAACCCCACCGGGCCCCGCTTGATCCACCCCGAGGCATACAGGCCCGGCACCGGGGCACCGTCCGCGTCCAGCACCCGGCCTTCCGCATTCGGGATCACCCCACGCACCTCATCGAACTCCACCCCCTCCACCGGGGACCCGAAGTACCCCACGGCCCGGTAGACCGCCTGCACCGGGTAGTCCACGGTCTCGTCGGTCGGGCGGACCCCACCGGAGCCGTCGAGCTCCATGCGGCGCATCCGCAGACCGTCCACCCGGCCGTCCCCGTCCTCGTCCAGGAACTCCTCCGGAGCCTGCAGGAAATGCAGGTGCAGCCGGCGCGAGGCGCTCTGCTGACGATCCTCCTGCTCCATGAGCCAGTTCGTCAGCGTCCCGACCATGGTGCGGACCTGGTTGTTCTCCTCGATCGCCTTCTCCGAGGCCTCATCGAAGTCGAAGTCCTCCTCGTACAACACGATGTCCACATCCCGGGAATGCGCCAGCTCCCGCAGCTCCAACGGGGTGAACTTCACCTGCGCGGGTCCGCGCCGGCCGAACACGTGCACGTCCGTGACCGGGGACGCGGCCAGGTCCCGGTACACGTTGTCCGGGATCTCGGTGGGCAGCAGGTCCTCGGCATGCTTGGACAGGATCCGGGCCACATCCAGGGCCACGTTCCCGTTGCCGATCACCGCGACCTGCGTGGCCTCCAACGGCCAGTGCCGCGGCACGTCCGGGTGCCCGTCGTACCAGGACGCGAAATCCGCGCCACCGAACGAGCCGGCCAACTCCACCCCCGGCACGTCCAGGGCCGCGTCCCGCACAGCCCCGGTGGAGAACACGATCGCGTCGTAATGCCGACGCAGATCCGCCATCGTCAGGTCCGTGCCGTAGTCCACGTTGCCCAGGAAACGGATGTCCCCGCGGTCCATGACCTTGTGCAGGGCGGTGACGATGCCCTTGATGCGCGGATGGTCCGGGGCCACCCCGTAACGGATCAGACCGAACGGGGCCGGGTACCGGTCGAACAGGTCGATGCTGACACGGAAGTCCCGCTCCTCCTTGGTCAGGATGTCCGCCGTGTACACCCCGGCGGGTCCGGCACCGATGATGGCGATGCGCAACGGGCGGTCAGGCCTCGAGGACGAGGGGGTCGGGGTCATGCTCGTGCTCCTTCGGAGGTCGGGTTCAGGGTCGAGATCGGGGCAGGGATGCCGGCCGCAGGCGCGCCGGTGGCGTAGGGGCTCAAGCGCACGACGTCGCCCACGACGATCACGGCGGGGTTCTCCACACCGACGGCGGCCGCCTGCGCGGCGATGGTCTCCACCGTGCCCACGGTGACCCGCTGGTCCGGCATCCAGCCGCGCTCGATGATCGCCACGGGCGTCGCACCGTCGAGGCCGCGCTCCGTCAGTCGGCGCGCGGTGTCCGCGAGCCGGCGCACGCCCATCAGCAGGACGAGCGTGTGGTCGGACCGGGTGGGCACTTCGGACAGCTCTTCGTGGCCGGTCACCAGCGTGAAGCCGGTGGCGACGCCGCGATGGGTGACCGGGATCCCCGCGGCGGCGGGCACCGAGACGGCGCTCGTGACACCGGGCACCACCTCGACGTCGACGCCGTGGGCGCGGCAGTGCGCTGCCTCCTCGCCGCCGCGGCCGAGCACGTACGGGTCGCCGCCCTTGAGCCGGACGACGAGGCGGCCGGCCCGGGCCTCCCGGACCAGGACGGCGTTGATCTCGTCCTGCGTGGCCAGGTGGTTCCCGGGGGCCTTGCCGACCTCGATCACGGGCACCGCCGGGTCCAACTCGGCCAGGAGGGCGCGCGGGCCCAGCCGGTCGGCGACCACCACGTCGGCCTCCGCGAGCAGCTGCCGGCCGCGCACGGTGATGAGCCCGGAGTCGCCGGGGCCGCCGCCGACGAGGGCCACGCGGCCGGGCTCGGAGGACGCGCGCCGCCGGCGCAGGGGCAACCGCCCCGTGGACAGGGCGAGGGTGATCGCGTCCTTCAGGGCGCGGGCGCGGCGAGGGTCTCCCCCGGCGTTGACGGCCACGGTCACGTCCCCGGCCCGGACGACGGCGGGCGTCCAGGCGGCGGAGGACTCGGCGTCGGAGGCGTCGACACACCAGACGCGGCGGGCCTCGGCGTCGGAGGCCACGGCCCCGTCCACGGCCCGGTCGCCGGTGGCGGTCTGGGCGAACCAGACCCCGTCGAGGTCGGACGGGCGGTAGGGGCGGCGGTGCAGGGTGAGCAGACCGGCCGCCGCGAGCCGCTCCACCTCCTCCCCCGGCTCCGGGGCCACCACGGTGACGAGCGCACCGGCGTCGAGGAGGGCGCCCACGCGGCGGCCGGCCACGCGCCCGCCGCCCACCATCAGGACGGGCCGGCCGAGCAGACGCAGGGAGGTGGGGTACAGATCGGACGCGGTCATCGCGTGCTCCCTTCCAGCAGCCCCCGGCGGCGCAGCATGCGCCGCTCGACGGGGCCGAATGCGGTCAGTTCGACGAGGACGCCGACGGCCAGGATGGCCAGGACGGCGCAGAGGACGACGGCGAGGTCGGACTCGGTCCGTCCCTGGTGGAGCAGGGTCCCGAGTCCGACGCCCATGGGCCCGCCGACGGCGATGATCTCGGCGGCCATGAGGCCTCGCCACGCGAAGGCCCAGCCCTGGCGCAGGCCGGAGACGAAGGCGGGCAGGGCGGCCGGGAGGACCACCAGCAGGGCGGTCTCGAGGCGCGAGGCGCCCAGCACGCGGGCCGCGCGACGCAGCTGCGGCGGCACCTGGTCCGTGCCGGTGGTGAGGCCGGCGACCACGGCGGGGACGGCGCCGGTGAGCATCACGAAGTACGCGGTGGCGTCGCTGAGGCCGAACCACAGCACCGCGAGCGGCACCCAGGCCACGTTGGGCAGCACCATCAGTGCCGTGAGCAGCGGGCCGAACGCCCGTCGCAGGACGCCGACCTGTCCGAGCACGAGGCCCAGCCCGACGCCGACGACCACGGCGAGTGCGAAGCCCACGACGGCGCGGCCCACCGACGTCGCCACTGCTTTCTGGACGAGGCCCTGGGCCCACAGCGCCCCGAAGGCCCCGAGGACGTCGCCGGGACCGGTGATCGGCTCGCCGCGCGCACCGGCCAGCCACGCGGCGACCTGCCAGATCGCCACGAGCAGGACGACGGCGGCCACCGGGAGCAGGACCCGGCTCCAGTCCCACCCGGCCAGACCCGCCCGGGGGGCCGAGTCGACGGCCTGGAGCGCGTCGAGGCCGCTGTCGAGCTCGCGCAGCTCGTCGTCGGCGGCGGCCCCTGGCGCGCGGCCGGGGGCGTCGAGGGTGGGGGTGTCAGTGCGCATGGCGACGGATCTCCTGACCGAGTCGGGCAGTGATGGCGGCCGTGAGGGCGGCCGCGGCGGGCGCGTCGTGGCGGGCGGCTGCGGGCACGTCCCATTCGGCGACGACGTGGCCCGGCCGTGAGGACAGCAGCAGCACCCGCTGGCCGAGGCGGACGGCCTCGGCCACGTTGTGGGTGACGAACACGACCGTCCGACCGGTCTGACTCCACACCCGCTCGAGCTCCACGTGCAGCAGGTCGCGGGTGATCGCGTCCAAGGCCGCGAACGGCTCGTCCATGAGCAGCAGGGGGCGGTCCTGGGCGAGGGCCCGGGCCAGGGCGACGCGCTGGCGCATGCCGCCGGAGAGCTGGTGGGGTCGCAGGTCGGCGGCGTCGCCCAGGTGGACGAGGCGCAGCAGCTCCCCGGCACGCTCCCGACGCTCCCCCGCGGCCACACCGGCGAACCGGAGGGCGAGCTCGATGTTGCCGCGGGCGGTGAGCCACGGGAAGAGGGCGGCGTCCTGGAACATGAACGCGGCCCCCTCCCGGGGGGTCTTGACGACGCCCGCGGTGGGCGCCTCGAGCCGGGCGATGAGGTTCAGCAGGGTGGACTTGCCGCACCCGGACGCGCCGAGCAGGCAGACGAACTCGCCCGGCTCGATCCGCACGGAGACGTCCTCCAGCACGGGCGTGGGCCCGCCGAAGCTCTTGCCCACGTCCTCCATCACCACTGTCATGACCGCTCCCGTCGCGCCGTCGTCATCCGGATCAGGCCTCGTTGCCGCCACGCACCATGCCGGCGGCGAGCGTGGCCCCGTCCTGGGGGTCGATCACGAGGAACGCCCCGGTGCGCCGATGCACGGCGTAGGGCTCCACGGGCAGCGGCGCGGCCAGGTGCAGGCGCACCTGTCCGATGTCGTTGAGCCCGAGGGTCTCGGCCGGGTCGAGCCGCAGGGTGTCGAGGTCGAGCCGACCGGCCACCTCCTGGACGAGCGCCCGGACGACGGCGGTGCCGTGCTTGACGAGGACCTGCTGCCCGACGCGCAGCGGTGCGGCGGAGACCCAGCACAGCGCGGCGGCCACCTCCGTGGTGGGGCGCGGGGCGGTGTCCGCGGCGGCGATCGTGTCCCCGCGGGCCACGTCCACCTCGTCGGCCAGGCGCAGGACCACCGACTGCGGGGAGGAGGCCTCCTCGAGGGATTCCCCGGCGGCGTCCACGCCCACCACGGTGGTGGTGCGCGCCGGCTGCCCCGGGGTGAGGACGGCGACGGCGTCCCCGGGCCGGACGGTGCCCGCCACGACCTGCCCGGCGTAGCCGCGGTAGTCGCGGAACACCTCGGGGTCGAGGCCGGGGGCCAGGGCGCCCTGGGGGCGCACCACGAGCTGCACCGGGAAGCGGAAGGAGGCGGCGGCGTCGTCCTCGGCGTCCGCCCCGGGCAGGGACTCGAGCAGCTCCATGAGCGTGGGGCCGGTGTACCAGTCCGTCCGCTCGGAGCGGGTGACCACGTTGTCGCCCTGGAGGGCGGACACCGGGACGCTCACCGCGTCGGAGAGGCCGAGCTCCCGGGCCACGCGCCGCACGTCCTCGGCGATCGCGGTGAAGACCTCCTCGGCGTAGTCCACGAGATCGATCTTGTTGACCGCGACGATCACGTGCGGCACCCGCAGCAGGGCCACCACGCTGAGGTGGCGTCGGGTCTGCTCCACCACGCCCTTGCGGGCGTCCACGAGCAGCACGACGGCGTCGGCCGTCGAGGCGCCCGTGACGGTGTTCCGGGTGTACTGCACGTGCCCGGGGCAGTCGGCCAGCACGAAGGTGCGCCGGTCCGTGGCGAAGTACCGGTACGCGACGTCGATCGTGATCCCCTGCTCCCGCTCGGCGCGCAGGCCGTCGGTCAGCAGCGCCAGGTCCAGCCCGCCCTCGGCGCCGCCGAAGCCCCGCTCGGCGGAAGTGCGGGCCACGGCCTCGAGCTGGTCGGCCAGGACGGCCTTGGAGTCGTGCAGGAGGCGGCCCACGAGGGTGGACTTGCCGTCGTCGACCGAGCCGGCCGTGGCCAGGCGGAACAGGGTCCCGGCGGGGGCGCGCCGGTCCAGCAGTGCGGTGCTCATCAGAAGTACCCGTCCTTCTTGCGATCTTCCATGGCCGCCTCGGAGATGCGGTCGTCGGCGCGGGTGGCCCCGCGTTCGGTCAGGGTGGAGGCGGCGACCTCGAGCACGACGTCCTCGACGGTGGCGGCCTCCGAGAGGACGGCGCCGGTGCAGGACATGTCGCCCACCGTGCGGTAGCGCACCGTCCGCGTGGTGACCTCCTCGTTCTCGGCCGGGCGGGAGTGCTCCCCCACGGCGCGCCACATTCCGTCGCGGCGGAAGACCTCCCGCTCGTGCGCGTAGTAGATGGAGGGCAGCTCGATGCCCTCGCGGGCGATGTACCGCCACACGTCCAGCTCGGTCCAGTTGCTGATGGGGAACGCGCGGACGTGCTGGCCGGGGGTGTGACGGCCGTTGTAGAGGTTCCACAGCTCGGGGCGCTGGTTGCGCGGGTCCCACTGGCCGAACGCGTCCCGCAGGCTGATGATCCGCTCCTTGGCCCGCGCCTTGTCCTCGTCACGGCGGCCTCCCCCGAAGACGGCGTCGAACCGGTTGGTCCGGATCGTGTCCAGCAGGGGGGTGGTCTGCAGGGTGTTGCGGGTGCCGTCGGCGCGCTCACGCAGCTCGCCGCGGTCGATGTACTCCTGCACGGAGCCCACCACGAGCCGCAGGCCGAGCCGCTCCACCGTGCGGTCGCGGAACTCGAGGACCTCGGGGAAGTTGTGGCCGGTGTCCACGTGGACCACCGGGAAGGGGATCCTGCCCGGCCAGAAGGCCTTCGCGGCCAGGTGGAGCATCACCACCGAGTCCTTGCCGCCCGAGAAGAGCATGGCGGGGCGCTCGAACTCGGCCACCACCTCGCGGACGATGTGGATCGCCTCGGCCTCCAGGGCGTCCTGGACGTCGGGCCCGGCGGGGCTCACGGTCCCCGGGTCGGGGGCATGGGTGAGGGTCATCGTGTCTCCTTGGTCTGTCTCGGGTGCGGCGCTCAGACGTGGATGCCGCACTCGGTCTTCGCGGTCCCGGCCCAGCGCCCGGCTCGGGGGTCCTCCCCGGGGGCGACGGGGCGGGTGCAGGGACGGCAGCCGATCGACGGGTAGCCGTTCTGCAGGAGCAGGTTCACGGGCACGTCGTGGTCCGTGGCGTAGCCGACCAGGTCGTCGAAGCTCCACGGGGCGACGGGGTTGACCTTGACCATGCCGTGGGCCTCGTCCCAGCCCACCAGCGGGGTGTTCGTGCGCGTCGGCGCCTCGTCCCGGCGGACGCCGGTGAACCACAGGTCGTATCCGGCCAGCGCCCGGTTGAGGGGCTCGACCTTGCGCATCGCGCAGCACAGCCCCGGGTCACGGGCGAACAGGTCCTTGCCGTGGCGCTCGTCCTGCTCGGCCACGGTCAGCTCCGGCAGCACGTCCACCACGGTGACGTCGAGGCGGCGGGCCACCTCGTCGCGCGTCGCGAGGGTCTCGGTGAAGTGATAGCCGGTCTCCAGGAAGAGGACGTCCACGCCGGGCATTCGCTGCGCCACCAGGTGCGGCAGGACGGCGTCGGCCATGGAGCAGGCGACGGCGGCCCGGCGGAGGTCCACATGGCGGGCGGCCCAGTCGACCACCGCCTCGGCGGGGGCGTCCCAGCCGAGCTCGGCGGCGCCGGACTCCGCGAGCGCCTGCAGGCGCTCGAGGTCCTCGGTCGGACGGGTGGGGGGAATGGTGCTCATCGGAGGGCCTCCTCGTCGACTCGGTGCGCCCACCGGGCGAAGGTCTCGCCCGGCTCGCGCTGCTCGTCGTACCGGCGGACGAGGCGCTCGACGTAGTCGACCAGCCCGTCCGCGCGGACCTTCAGGCCGCGGACGCTGCGTCCGAGGCCGGCCTCGGCGCGGTCCACGGAGGCCAGGCCGCCGCCCAGGTGGACCTGGAAGCCGGGCGTCTGGCCGCCGTCGTCGTCCGGGAGCAGCTGGCCCTTCAGGCCGATGTCCGCGGTCTGGATGCGGGCGCAGGAGTTGGGGCAGCCGTTCACATGCAGGCTCAGCCGCTCGGGGAGGCGGTCGGCGAGGTCGGCCAGGCGCTCCTCGAGCTGGGCGATCGCGGCGGTGGCGGTGTCCTTCGTGTCCACGATGGCGAGCTTGCAGAACTCCAGGCCCGTGCAGGCGATGGTGGAGCGGCGGAACACGGACGGCTCCGGGTCCAGTCCCAGCTCCTTCAAGCCGGCCACGACGGCGTCCACACGGTCCCGCTCCACGTCCAGCACCACGATCTTCTGGTGCGGGGTGGTCCGCAGCCGGGTGGAACCGTGGGCCTCGAGCAGGTCCGCGAGGGCGGTGAGGGTGGTGCCGCTGGAGCGGCCGACGACGGGGGCGGCACCGATGTAGAAGCGGCCGTCCTTCTGCTCGTGGACCCCCACGTGGTCGCCGGGGCGGGTGGGCGGGGCCGGGGCGGGTCCGTCGGGCAGGGCGTAGCCGAGGTACTCCTCCTCCAGCACGGTGCGGAACCTCTCCGGCCCCCAGTCCTCGAGCAGGTACTTCATGCGGGCCTTGTTGCGCAGGCGCCGGTAGCCGTAGTCACGGAAGATGCTCACGACGGCGTGCCACACCTCGGGGGCGCGCTCGGCCGAGACGAAGGCGCCGATCCGGTCGGCCAGGCGGGCCTTCGTGGACAGGCCGCCGCCGACCCACAGGTCGTAGCCGGGGCCCAGCTCGGGGTGCACCACGCCGATCAGGGAGACGTCGTTGATCTCGTGGACCACGTCCTGGGAGGGATGTCCGGTGATGGCGGTCTTGAACTTGCGGGGCAGGTTGGAGACCTCGAGGTCGCCGATCCAGCGGTCCGCGATCTCCCGGATCACGGGCGTGGGGTCGATGATCTCGTCCGCGGCGATCCCGGCCACCGGTGAGCCGAGGATCACGCGCGGCACGTCGCCGCAGGCCTCGGTGGTGGACAGGCCCACGGACTCCAGGCGCCGCCAGATCTCGGGGACGTCCTCGACACGGATCCAGTGCAGCTGGACGTTCTGCCGGTCGGTGATGTCCGCGGTGTCACGGCCGAAGTCGGTGGAGATCCCGCCGATCACGCGCAGCTGCTCGGTGGTGAGGTCACCGCCGTCGATGCGCACGCGCAGCATGAAGTAGCGGTCCTCGAGTTCGTGGGGCTCCAGGGTGGCGGTCTTGCCGCCGTCGATCCCCTGCCGGCGCTGGGTGTACAGGCCCCACCAGCGGAAGCGGCCGTGCAGGTCGTCCGAGGGGATCGAGTCGAAGCCCTCGTGGGCGTAGACCTGCTCGATGCGCTCGCGGACGTTCAGGCCGTCGTCCTGCTGCTTGAACTCCTCGTTGTGGTTCAGGGGGGCGGTCCCGTCCACCTTCCACTGGCCGTGCGGCTTGGCGGAGGGACGGCGCGGAGTGCGCGCCGGCCTCGACGTCTCGTTCACCTGGGTCATGGCCGCCACGCTAGGAACCCGGCATGCCAGCCCCCAAGATCGTCGACGCGGTTCGTCACGTTCCCGGGGCCGGGCCGCGGTCGGTGCCCGGCCCGGCCCCGGTCGTGTGACGAACGGCTCAGCGGCCTCCGGCGGCTCCCCTCGGGGCCTCAGCGAGGGCGGACCGCAGCCGGTCCAGGGCGATCCGCGCCACCAGCGGATGCGGCAGCAGGGGGTCGGTGACCGCGTCCGCGCCGGCCTCGCCGAGTCGGTCGTGGAAGTACCCGGGGGCCAGCAGGTGGGCGGCCACCACGGCGCGACGGCCGGCGGCGCGCACCCGGGAGACGGCGTCGGGCACCCGGGGGGTGGCCGCCGCCCCGAACGCCGCGGTCACGGGCAGTCCCGTGGCCCGGGCCAGGGCCCCGGCCAGGGCGTGCACCTGGGCCTGGCCGTCCGCGGCGCGAGTGCCGGCCGCCGCCAGGATGATGTCCGATGTCGCGGCCTCACCGGCCGGCACCGCCTGGGCCACCCGTTCGGCCAGAACGGTCACCAGGCGCGGCTCGACGTCGTCCCCGACCCCGGCCAGCGGTGCGGCGGCGATCGTGTCGGGCCGGGCGGCCGCGGCGTGGTGGATGTCGTGGTGGACGTGATGGCCCAGGGACAGCAGCAGCGGCACGATCACGGCCGACTCCCCCGGGGGCAGGTCCGCCACGACCTCGTCAAGGGAGGGGCTCTGCACGTCCACGTAGGCCTCGTGGACCTGGGCGCCCGGCCCCTCGGCGTCCAGGAGGGCCGCCAGGTCGGCACGGAGGCCGTCGATCACGACGCGGCCGGCCGCGTCGTGCGTGCCGTGGGCGCAGGCGATCACGTGCAGCACGGGCGCGCTCATGCCGAGCCCACCGCGTCGGCCCACACGTTCTGCGGCCCGCCGCTCACCGGCGGATCACCTTGTGCTGGGCGGCCTGGGCGACCGGCCGCATCACGATCTGATCCAGGTTCACGTGGTGGGGCAGCTCGACGGCGTGGACGCACACCTCGGCGACGTCCTCGGCGGTGAGCGGCTTCTCCACGCCCGCATACACGGCGTCCGCGGCGGACTGGTCGCCGCCCAGGCGGTTGCGGGAGAACTCCTCGGTGTGGACCATGCCCGGGAGCACCTCGATCACCCGCACGTTGTGCTCGGCCTCCTCCAGGCGCAGCGCGCCGGTGAGCCCGTGCTGGCCCATCTTCGCGGCGTTGTAGCCGGCGCCGCCCTCGTAGGCGGTGACGGCGGCGGTCGAGGTCAGGTTGAGCACGGTGCCCTCGCCGTGGGCGCGGAGCATGGGCAGGAACGCCTGGCACATCGTCAGGGTGCCGAGCACGTTGACGCGGTACATCCACTCCCAGTCGGCGCGGTCGCCCACGCCCACCGCGTCCGTGCCGAGCGCGCCGCCGGCGATGTTGACGAGGGTGTCGGCGCCGCCGTCGGCCTCGACGCGCGAGGCCAGCGCGGCGACGGCGGCCTCGTCCGTGACGTCCAGGGCGGCGGGGACGACGTCGCCGCTCACGCCCTCGGCCCGGGCGTCGGCAGCGAGGGTCTCGAGGCGCTCGGCCCGGCGGCCGACGGCGTACACGCGCCAGCCGCGGCGGGCGAGCTCGAGGGCCGTGGCGCGGCCGATGCCGCTCGTGGCCCCCGTCACGACGGCGGCGCGGGCGGGGTTCTTCGCAGGTTCATGGGTGTGGCTCACGCCTCCGACCGTAGCCGAGCCGTGCCGTTCGGAGCACCGCCCGGATCACCTCCGCCAGGTCGAGCGGCTGAAAGGGCGGGACGTCCCGGGCGTCGTCGCAGGCCCGGCCCGCCGCCCCGGTCATGGGAGGATGGCGGGCATGGCTGAGAACACGCAGGGCACAGACACGCCCATCGACGCATCGACCCCGTCCACCCCCGCCGCCGGCGCCGTGGCCGTGCCGGACAAGCCGGCCCTCGAGGGCCTCGAGGAGAAGCTGACCGCCCGCTGGGCCGACGAGCGCACGTACGCGTTCGACACGCAGACCACCCGCGAGCAGGTCTACTCGATCGACACTCCCCCGCCGACCGCCTCCGGCTCCCTGCATGTGGGCCACGTCTTCTCCTACACGCAGACCGACGTGCTCGCCCGGTACCAGCGCATGAACGGCAAGAACGTGTTCTACCCGATGGGCTGGGACGACAACGGCCTGCCCACCGAGCGCCGTGTGCAGAACTACTACGGCGTCCGCTGCGACCCCGCCAAGCCGTACGTGGAGGGCTACCGCCCGCCGGAGAAGCCGGCGAAGAACCAGCGCGACTGGGACGTGATCTCCCGCAAGAACTTCATCGAGCTCTGCGAGGAGCTCGCCGTCGAGGACGAGAAGGTCTTCGAGGACCTCTTCACCCGCCTCGGCCTGTCCGTCGACTGGGACATGACCTACCGGACCATCGACGACGTCTCCCGCGCCGTCTCCCAGCGCGCCTTCCTGGCCGGCATCGCCTCGGGCGACGCCTACCTGGCCGAGGCCCCCACCATGTGGGACGTGACCTTCCGCACCGCCGTGGCCCAGGCCGAGCTCGAGGACCGCGAGGTCCCCGGCGCCTACCACCGCTACGCCTTCACCGCTGCGGACGGCGAGCAGGTCTTCATCGAGACCACCCGCCCCGAGCTGCTGGCCTCCTGCTCCGGCCTGGTCGCCCACCCGGACGACGAGCGCTACCAGCACCTGTTCGGCACGACCGTCACCTCCCCGCTGTACGGCGTGGAGGTCGAGGTCTTCCCGCACCCGCTGGCCAAGCCGGACAAGGGCTCCGGCATCGCCATGGTCTGCACCTTCGGCGACCTCAACGACGTCACCTGGTGGCGCGAGCTGCAGCTGCCGACCCGCACCCTGATCGGCCGTGACGGCCGCTTCGCCGCCGACACCCCCGAGTGGATCACCACGGACGCCGGCCGACAGGCCTATGCGGACACCGTGGCCGGCAAGACCGTGTTCTCCGCCAAGCAGGGTGTGGTGGACGCCCTCACCGCGGCCGGCCTGCTGGACGGAGAGCCGAAGAAGATCATGCACGCCGTGAACTTCTACGAGAAGGGCGACAAGCCGCTCGAGGTCGTCACCTCCCGCCAGTGGTACATCCGCAACGGCGGCCGCGACGCCGACCGCCGCGCGGAGCTGATCGAGCGCGGCCGCGAGCTCTCCTGGCACCCGGAGCACATGCGCCACCGCTACGAGAACTGGGTCGAGGGCCTCAACGGTGACTGGCTCGTCTCCCGCCAGCGCTTCTTCGGGGTGCCGATCCCGGTCTGGTACCCGCTGGACGCGGAGGGTGAGCCCGACTATGAGAACCCGATCCTCCCGGCCGACGAGCAGCTCCCCGTGGACCCGGCCGCCGAGGCCGCCCCGGGCTACTCCGAGGACCAGCGCGACGTCCCCGGCGGCTTCACCGGCGACCCGGACGTCCTGGACACCTGGGCCACCTCCTCGCTGACCCCGCAGATCGTGGGCCGCTGGTCCCGTGACGAGGCGTTCTTCAACAACGTCTTCCCGTTCGATCTGCGCCCGCAGGGCCACGACATCATCCGCACCTGGCTGTTCTCCACCGTGGTGCGCGCCCACGCCCTCAACGGCTCCGTGCCGTGGACGGACACCGCGCTCTCCGGCTGGATCCTCGACCCGGACCGCAAGAAGATGTCCAAGTCCAAGGGCAACGTGGTGGTCCCGACCGACATCCTGGACCAGTTCGGCTCGGACGCCGTCCGCTACTGGGCCGCCTCGGCCCGCCTCGGCGCGGACACCGCCTACGAGGTGGCGCAGATGAAGATCGGCCGCCGCCTGGCCATCAAGCTGCTCAACGCCGCCAAGTTCGTGCTGAACCTGGGCGCCACGCAGGACGCCGTCATCCGTACGGCCGACGACGCCGCGGCCGTCACCAACCCGCTGGACGCCTCCCTGCTGACGCGCCTCGCGGCCACCGTGGAGCAGGCGACCCGCGCGTTCGAGGCCTACGACTACGCACGTGCCCTCAACGTGACCGAGCAGTTCTTCTGGGCCTTCACGGACGACTACGTGGAGCTCGTGAAGGACCGTGCCTACGGTGGCCACGGCGAGGCCGAGCAGGCCTCGGTGGTGACCACGCTGGCCACCACCCTGGACGCCCTGCTGCGTCTGCTGGCCCCGTTCCAGCCGTTCGCCACCGAGGAGGTGTGGAGCTGGTGGCGCGCCGGCTCCGTGCACACCGCCGCGTGGCCGGGCGCCGCGGACGAGGTGGCGTCCCTGTCCTTCGCCGCCTCCGCCGGCGACGCCGAGGTCCTGCCCACCGTGGCGCAGGTCCTGGGCGGCATCCGCAAGGCGAAGTCCGAGGCCAAGGTGAAGCAGCGGACCGAGGTGCGCTCCGCCGTGGTGACCGGACCGGCCGACTGGCTCGAGAAGCTGCGCGGCGGCCTGGCGGACCTCAAGGCGGCCGGCAACATCGCGGACCTGTCCCTCACGCAGGGCGAGGCCGGCGAGTCCGCGCCCCTGACCGTCTCCGACGTGCAGCTCGCACCGGTCGACGACGACTGACCCGCGCCGCGCGTTCCCGGACGGTGTCTCGGGAGCGCACGCGGCACGACGACGGCCCCGTCGCCCATCACGGGCGGCGGGGCCGTCGTCGCGCCCGTGCTGCAAACCCGAGTCTGCCGTCAGCGTGGGATGTTCGTGGCCCGGATCCGGTAGGGCACAGCACGCGTCGGACAGTCCGCCGCCGGATCGGAGTTCGTCGGGAGGCGGCCCTCCCGGGGGTGTCGTGGTGCACCTCCCGGTCGTGCTCCTGCCGCATGTCGCAGTGCGGTCACCGCGGCGGGGGTGGACACTGAGAGGATGAGACCGACACCCGATCCCGCCCCGGCCGGCCGCCGCGCCTGCGACTCCTCCGCCCGGCGGATGTCCGCCGCCCTCGCCGCCATGGGCGTGCTCCACTTCGTCCGACCTGAGCCCTTCGACGGGCTGATCCCGCCGTTCCTGCCCGGCTCGGCCCGCGCGTGGACCCACGGCTCCGGCGTGGCCGAGCTGGCCGTGGCGGGTCTGCTGGCCGTCCCGCGCACCCGGCGCGCGGGCGGACGCGCCGCGCAGGCGCTCTTCCTCGGCGTGTGGCCCGGCAATGCGTGGATGGCCTGGCGGTGGCGACGCCGGCCCTGGCCGGCGCAACTGGTCTCCCTCGGGCGGCTGCCCCTGCAGGTCCCCCTGATCCGCGCGGCCGGCAGAGTGGCGCGCAGCTGACCCCCGCCGCCCCGCACCCCGACGACGCCGGCCCCACACCTTCGCGCTGAAGGTGTGGGGCCGGTCTCGTGCGAGCCGGGGGCTCAGTCGAACTGCGGATCCGTGGTGCGGGCCCGCTTGATCTCGTAGAAGTACGGGAAGTCGGCCAGGGCGACGGCGCCGTCGAAGATGCGGCCCGCCTCCTCGCCGCGCGGGATGCGGGTCATCACGGGACCGAAGAAGGCCGTGCCGTTGAACGCCACGACGGGCGTGCCGACGTCGTTGCCCACGAGGTCCTCCGCCTCCTTCTGGCTGGCGCGCAGCTGCTCGTCGGCCACGTCGGTGCGGGCGGCGTCCAGGATGTCCGCGTCGTGGCCCAGCTCCTCGAGGGCCTCGGCCACCACGGCCTCGTAGTCCGTGCGGCCCTGCTCGTGGATGCGGGTGCCGACCGCGGTGTACCACGGGCCGAGCGCCTCGGCACCGTGCCGCTCGCGCACCTGCACGGCGGCGCGGGCCGGCAGCCAGGCCTTCTCGAGGCGGGCCAGGTAGTCGGGGTCCAGGTCGCGGCCCTCGTTCAGGACGGCGAGCGACATGATCTTGAAGACCACCCGCACGTCGCGCACCTTCTGGACCTCCAGGATCCACCGGGAGGTGATCCAGGCGAACGGGCACGTGGCGTCGAAGTAGAAGTCGACGGTGGGCTGCTGCGTGGTGTCGGTCATGCTGTGCTCCTTGCGGTCAGGGAGCCGTCTCGGCTCCGGTCGGTCCTGCTGGGCGACGGCGGTCAGGCGCTCCGGCCGCGTCGACGTCGTTCCACCTCGGCCGGGATGAGCGTGGGCTCGGCCTCGCCGCGCACCACGTCCCCGGAGATGACGACCGTGCCCACATCCGAACGGGAGGGCAGCTCGAACATCACGGGCTTGAGGACGTTCTCCATGATGGAGCGCAGGCCGCGGGCGCCGGTGCCGCGGGCCTCGGCCTGGGCGACGACGGCGTCCAGGGCGTCCTGCTCGAACTCGAGCTCCACGCCGTCCATGAGGAACATCTTCTGGTACTGCTTGAGCAGGGCGTTCCTCGGTTCGGTCAGCACCCGCACGAGCTGTTCGTGCGTGAGGTCCTCGACAGTGGTGATCACGGGCAGGCGGCCGATGAACTCGGGGATGAGGCCGAACTTCAGCAGGTCCTCCGGCCGCACGTCCGCGTAGGTGACGTCCCCCGCGCCCAGGTGGTTCAGGGGCGCGCCGAACCCGATGCCCTTGCGTCCGGCACGGGAACCGATGATCTCGTCCAGGCCCGCGAACGCGCCCGCCACGATGAACAGCACGTTGGACGTGTCGATCTGCAGGAACTCCTGGTGGGGGTGCTTGCGCCCGCCCTGCGGCGGCACCGACGCCACCGTGCCCTCGAGGATCTTCAGCAGGGCCTGCTGCACCCCCTCGCCGGAGACGTCCCGGGTGATGGAGGGGTTCTCGGACTTCCGCGAGATCTTGTCGATCTCGTCGATGTAGATGATGCCCTGCTCGGCCTTCTTCACGTCGTAGTCCGCGGCCTGGATGAGCTTGAGGAGGATGTTCTCCACGTCCTCGCCCACATAGCCGGCCTCGGTGAGGCTGGTGGCGTCCGCGACCGCGAACGGGACGTTGAGCCGCCGGGCGAGGGTCTGCGCGAGATACGTCTTGCCGGAGCCGGTGGGGCCGACCATGAGGATGTTCGACTTGCCGACCTCGACGTCCGCGAGGTCGTCCCGCTCGGTGAGGCGGTCGGCCAGGTCACCGCCCCGCGCCTGCGGCCCACGCACGCGCTTGTAGTGGTTGTACACGGCGACGGCGAGGGAACGCTTGGCCGCCTCCTGACCGATCACGAAGCTCTCGAGGTGGTCGAAGATCTCCTGCGGGGTGGGCAGGACGGTCTCGTCCGCCTCCGCCGCCTCGCCGAGCTCCTCCTCGATGATCTCGTTGCACAGCTCGATGCACTCGTCGCAGATGTAGACACCCGGGCCGGCGATGAGCTTGCGCACCTGCTTCTGGCTCTTCCCGCAGAACGAGCATTTCAGCAGGTCAGCGCTCTCTCCGATACGCGCCATGGTGGTACTCCTCGAAGGCCGGGCGGAGACGTCCGCCCCGCGCGGGCGTCGTCGCTGTCAGATTCCGTCCAGCATACGGCCGTGGACGGACACGTTAAGGGACCGGGTCCCCGGTCGGCGCCGAGGGGCCCGGCCGCGCGGCCGGACCCCTCGGCGGGCGTCGTCGGTCAGGCAGACGGGCGGGTGATCTTGCGGGAGGCGAGGACCTCGTCCACGAGGCCGTACTCGAGGGCCTGCTCGGCCGAGAGGAACTTGTCCCGGTCGATGTCCTGCGAGACCTCCTCGGGCGTGCGGTTGGTGAGGGAGGCCAGCGTCTCCTCCATCCACACGCGCATCCGGTTGATCTCCTGGGCGTGGATCTGCAGGTCCGTGGCGGTGCCGCGGTCGCCCTGCATCGCCGGCTGGTGGATCAGCACGCGCGCGTTGGGCAGCGCCAGACGCTTGCCGGGGGCGCCCGCGGCCAGCAGCACGGCCGCGGCGGAGGCGGCCTGGCCCAGGCACACGGTCTGCACCTCGGGGCGGATGAACTGCATGGTGTCGTAGATCGCCGTCATGGCCGTGAACGAGCCGCCCGGCGAGTTGATGTACAGGGTGATGTCACGTTCGGAGTCCATCGCCTCGAGCACGAGCAGCTGGGCCATCACGTCGTCGGCCGACGCGTCGTCCACCTGCGCGCCGAGGAAGACGATGCGGTCCTCGAAGAGCTTGGCGTAGGGGTCCTGACGCTTGAAGCCGTAGGGGGTGCGCTCCTCGAACTGCGGGAGGATGTAGCGCGCGTCCGGCGTGGGCAGGGAGGGCATCCCGGTGGGGAGCCCGGCGGGGAACTGGGTCATTCTTGGTCTCCTGGAGAGGGTCGGGACGGTCCGGGCCGGGCTCAGCCCCGGACGCCGCCGCCGCCGGTCACGGACGCGGCACGGTCGGCGATGTGGTCGATGAAGCCGTACTCGAGGGCCTCCTGCGCGGTGAACCACTTGTCACGCGCGTTGTCCTCGAGGATGGTCTCCACGGACTGGCCGGTCTGCTCGGCGGTCAGCTCCGCCATCACCTGCTTCATGTGCAGGATCAGCTGGGCCTGGATGCGGATGTCCGACTCGGTGCCGCCGATGCCGCCGGAGGGCTGGTGCATCAGCACGCGGGCGTGGGGGGTGGCGTAGCGCTTGCCCTTGGTGCCGGAGGCGAGCAGGAACTGGCCCATGGACGCGGCGAGGCCGGTGGCCACCGTCACGACGTCGTTGGGGATGTACTGCATCGTGTCGTAGATCGCCATGCCCGCGGTGACGGAGCCGCCCGGGGAGTTGATGTACAGGTAGATGTCCTTCTCCGGGTCCTCGGCCGAGAGCAGGAGCAGCTGGGAGCAGATCGCGTTGGCGTTGTCGTCACGGACGTCCTCGCCCAGCCAGACGATGCGCGACTTCAGCAGCTGGGTGTAGAGGAAATCCTCGCGCTGCGCCGGGTCCACCGAACGCATGCTGGGGGTGATGTCGGTCATCACTTCCGCCTTCCTGTCGAGATGTCCACGGGCCTCCCGAACGGCGGCCGCTCGCGCGGACGGACGGGTCCCTGATCGAGTCCGACACTAGCCGGGCGTCCGGGCCAGCGCGCGGGACGCCGTCGGCGTTTCGCTGTTGGCGCAGGTTGTCGCGGACCCCGCCCGGGGCCGCCCACCGGGGCCCCGGGACGACGACGGCGCCCCCACCGGCGTGGGCGGGGGCGCCGTCGTCGTGGCTCGGCGGGGGTGCGTCCCCACCGGCCGGGATCAGGCCTGCTCGGCCGCCGCGGCGTCGTCGGCCTCGGCCTCGGCGTCGAGGGCCTCCTGGCCGCCCGGGGTCACGAACGCCGTCAGGTCGACGGCCTTGCCGTCGGTGTCGGTGACCTCGGCGTACTCGAGGACCTTGGCCAGGGCCTTGCGGCGGCGGACCTCGCCCATGATCATCGGGATCTGCCCGCCCTGGTCGAGCATCATGGCGAACTGGTTCGGGTCCATGCCGTACTCGGAGGAGGTGGCGATGATGTACTCGATCAGCTCACCCTGGTCGACCGTGACCTCCTCGGCCTCGGCGACCTCGTCCAGGATGACCTCGTTGGCGAACGCCTCGCGGGTGTTCTGCTCGAGCTCGGCACGGTGCTCGGCGGTGTCGTGGTCGTCGCCCGCGGTGTGGCCGCCGGCGGAGAAGTGCTGCTCGACCTGCTCGGCGATGACGCCGTCCGGCACCGGGACCTCGACGAGCTTGGCCAGCTCCTCGAGGACCTTGTCGCGGGCCTCGACGCCCTGGCGGTTCACGGCCTCCTCGGCGGCCTGCTTCTTCAGGTCCTCCTTGAGCTCGGCGATGGTGTCGAACTCGGAGGCCAGCTGGGCGAACTCGTCGTCGGCCTCGGGCAGCTCGCGCTCCTTGACGGCCGTCAGCTCCAGCTTGACCACGGCGGTCTCGCCGTCGTGCTCGCCGCCGTTGAGCGTGGTCTCGAAGGTGGCGTCCTCGCCGGCGGACAGGCCGTCGAGGGCCTCGTCGATGCCCTCGAGCATGGTGCCGGCGCCCACCTGGTAGGACAGGCCCTCGGCCTGGTCGACCTGCTCGCCGTCGACCGTGGCGGTCAGGTTCATCGTGACGAAGTCGTCCTGGGCGGCCGGGCGGTCCACATCCTTGAGGGAGCCGAAGCGCGAGCGCAGGGCGTCGAGGGCCTTCTGCTCGTCCTCCTCGGTGGCCTGGGCGGGCTCCACCGTCACCTTGAGGCCCTTGTAGTCGGGCAGCTCGATGGTCGGGCGCACGTCGAACTCGGCGGTGAAGGCCACCGGGCCCTCGGCGTTCTCCGCGTCCGGGGTGGCGGTCACGTCGACCTCGGGGCGGGAGATCGGCGTGACCTCGGCCTCGGCGATGGCGGCGGAGAACCAGGTGTTCAGGCCCTCGTTGACGGCCTGGTCCACGACGATCTCGCGGCCGAAGCGCTGCTCGATCAGGCGCGCCGGGATCTTGCCCTTGCGGAAGCCCGGGATCTGGACCTGGTTGGCGATGTCCTTGAACGCCTTGTCCAGGGCGGGCTTCACCTCCTCGAACGGCACCTCGACGGTCAGCTTGACGCGGGTCGGGCTGAGGTTCTCTGCGGTGGACTTGACCACGGATGACTCCTGTTGGTGGTGGTGGATGGTCTTGACGTCGAGTCGGGGTGACAGGATTTGAACCTGCGGCCTCACGCTCCCAAAGCGCGCGCTCTACCAAGCTGAGCTACACCCCGCCGTCGTCCCCGACGCCGGCGGGCTCACGCGGTGGAGGCTCGCCGGACACCCGAGGGACTGCCCGAGGGCAGACTGTGGAATCCTAGCGCGCCGTCTCGCGCCCCGCGAAAAGCCGCGACCGCCGGCCCGTGAAGCCGTCCATCGTGGCGTTGACCCCGAGGACGTCCATCGCGCGGTCGAAGACGGGCGCCGGCAGGGCGCGCAGGGGCGCGATCAGACCGACGGCGCGCGGCAGCAGCAGGCGGGTGCGGCCGGCCTCGACGGCGTCCAGCACCTCCTGCGCCACGTGGCGCGGATCCAGCACGGGCAGCAGCCAGGGCACCCGGCTGCGCACGCCCGCGAACATCCCGGTGTCGATGTAGAAGGGGCAGACGGCGAGGGAGGTGACGCGGCTGCCGTCCTTGCGCAGCTCCGCGGCGAGGGACTCGGCGAAGCCGACCGCGGCGTGCTTGGTGGCGGAATAGTCCGTCTGGCGCGCGACGCCGACCAACCCCGCGGCCGAGGCCACCGTGACCACGGCCCCGCGGTCCCGGGCCCGCATTCCGGGCAGGACCGCCCGGGTCAGCCAGTACGGCGCGAGTGCGTTCACCTCGAAGGTGCGGCGGATGCCCTCCTCCGTGGCGTCCTCGAGGCGCACGCCCGTCACGACGCCCGCGTTGTTCACGGCGACGTCCACCTCTCCGGCGCGGGCGGCGGCGGCCTCGACGGCGGCCGCGTCCGTCACGTCCACGCGCTCGGCCTGGGCGTCCGCGCCCTGAGACCGGATCTCGGCGGCGACGGCCTCAGCCCCCTGCAGGTCGAGGTCCCAGACGACGACGCGGCCCGCGCCGCGGCGGGCGGCCCCCAGGGCGATCAGTCGACCGATGCCGGACGCGCCGCCCGTCACGAGGACGGTGGCGCCGCGCAGGGACAGGGGACGACGGCCGGCGAGGGCGGACGCGGCCCTGCGGAGGGCGGGACGGGAGCCGTGCATCATGCCTCTTCCCCCACGGCCGACGCGGGCCCGCCGTGATACGGTGTCAGCCGCTGGTCCGCGCCGAGCGCGGCCCCGCGGGGATGTAGCTCAATGGTAGAGCCCCAGTCTTCCAAACTGGCTACGCGGGTTCGATTCCCGTCATCCCCTCCGGACCTCATGAGCCGGGTCATCGTGTGCACACGATGGCCCGGCTCATGGCTTTCTCGGGTGCGTCGTCGTCCGCGCCGGTGCCTTGACCGCTGTGCCCGGTCGGGCCTGCTACAGGCCCCTCAGCTCTGACAGGTGAGGCACCGGTAGAGCTTCCGGGCCGCCATCTCCTCCACCACGATCGTCTCGCGCCCGCACACGAGGCAGGCCAGGCCCTGCCGCTGGTACACGTAGTTCGCGTGCTCGGGCCAGGCCGATTCGGCAGGGATCCCCGGCCGGTGCTCGGGCCGCGTGGTGACGATCCGCCCGAGCCGCACGCCCTCCCGCATGAGCGCGGCGTTGTCCGCCCAGAGGAATGCCAGGTCCGACGCGGAGACCTCCCGGGCCGGCCGCCACGGGTCGATGCCGGCGCGGAACAGCGCCTCGGCCCGGAAGATGTTGCCGATCCCGCTGACGGCCGCCTGGTCCATCAGCACGACGCCGATCGGCCGCCGTGTCCGCCGGGCGAGGTCGTAGAACGGCGCGGGATCGTCGTCGCTCAGCGGATCCGGGCCCAGGCCGGCGACGACGTCGGCAGCCTCGGCCGGAGTGAGCGCGCGGCACCGGCTCGCGCCGATCAGGTCGGCCCAGCCGTGCTCGGCGCGCAGTCGCAGCCGGACCGTGGCGGCCGGCGGCGGGGGCTGGACCCAGCCGTCGGCGTCGCGAGCGGGCTCGGCGGCCGGGGCGCCGTCGTCGTGGACCTCCCGCTCGCCGATCCGGCGGGGTGCGCCGATCGAGGACGCGGCCGCGAAGTCCTGATCCCCGCCGAAGGTCCACGCCCCGTACATGCCCAGGTGGACGTGGAGCACGTGGCCGCCGGAGACGTCGGCGAAGAAGTGCTTGCCGTGGGCCCGGGCGCGCTTCAGGACCTGGCCGTCGAGCAGGGCGGCCCCCTCGGCGAAGCGGCCCTGCGGACTCGTGGCGCGGATCCGGCGGCCGCCGAAGACGTCGGTGAACTGGCGCGCGAGACGGTGGACGGAGTGGCCCTCAGGCACTCACATCAGCACCTCTCCGGTGGTCTCGTAGTGCGCGATCTTCCCGATGCGGCGCACGTGGCGCTCGTCCTGGGAGAACGGTTCGGCCAGGAACGCCTCGATGAGCTCGGTGGCCTCCTCGAGCGAGTGCTGTCGACCGCCGACGGCCACGACGTTCGCGTCGTTGTGCGCGCGGGCCAGCCGCGCCGTGTCCAGGTTCCAGGCCAGGGCGGCTCGGACGCCGGCCACCTTGTTGGCGGCGATCTGCTCGCCGTTGCCGGAGCCGCCCAGCACGATGCCGAGCGAGTCCAGTCCCTGCTCGCGGTCGGCGACGACGGCGCGGGCGGCGTTGATGCAGAAGCCCGGGTAGTCGTCCTGCGCGTCGTACTCGGTGGGTCCGTGGTCCACCATCTCGTAGCCAGCGGCGGTGAGGTGCTCCACCAGGTGGGCGGACAGCTCCATGCCGGCGTGGTCGGTGGCGATGTGGACGCGCATGCGCAGACTCCTCCAGAAGGACGACGGTCGGGTGGGGTCAGTCTACTGACGGCCCCACCCGACCCCCTGCCCCGGGGCGGGCCGGCTCAGATCAGCGCGACCGATCGCTCGGGCTCGCGCACCGGCATGGGCTCGGGCTCCCCACTCGCCGAGGAGAGGAAGCCCTCCCCGGTGAAGTGGCCGTTGCGGGCGCGGAAGTCGTAGGCGTAGTCGGGCCAGATCAGCGTCAACTTGCCCGAGCGGGGGTCGACGTACCAGGAGTGGCAGCCGCCGTCCACGAGCCACACCGAGGTGGCGGCCCGCTCCTGGAGACGGTCCACGTACTCCTCCTGGGCGAGTGTCTCGGGGACCATCGTCCTAATTCCCTCGTGCTCCACCCGGTCCAGGGCCTCCAAGATGTACGCGATCTGCGACTCGATGATGTAGACGATCGAGTTGTGCCCCAGCGAGGTGTTCGGCCCGTTGATGGCGAACAGATTCGGGAATCCCGCCACGGCCGTGGAGTCGAACGCCGCCATGCCGCTGCTCCAGTGATCGGCCAGGGAACGGCCCTCACCGTCGTGGACGCGCTCGGCGAACGGCGGCTGGGCCGCCTCGAAGCCGGTGCAGAGGACGACGACGTCGACCTCGTACCCGTGACCGCTCACGCCGAACAGCCGGCTCCCCTCGACGCGGTCCAGCGCGCTGTCCTCCAGGGTGACGTTGTCCCGGGCCATGGCCGGGTAGTAGTCGTTGGAGACGAGCACACGCTTGCAGCCCGGCAGGTACCGCGGCGTGAGGCGCTCGCGGAGCTCGGGGTCAGAGACCGCGGCGGCCAGGTGCCCGAGGGCCTGGGCCCGGACCTGGTCCAGTGCGGCCGGCACACCGCGGCGCTGGGCATAGTTCGACTCGGCGAACCAGAAGATGTCGTCGCGCTCGCGCTGCATGGTGTGCGGGGCGCGCTCGAACATGCGGCGCACGGCCGCGGAGTACGGCTTGACCACGCGCGGGGTGACCCACGCGGGGGTGCGCTGGAAGACGACGAGCTCGGCCGCCGTCGCCGCCAGCTCGGGGATGACCTGGATCGCGGAGGCGCCGGTGCCGACGACGGCGACACGCTTGCCCTTCAGGTCCACCGTGTGGTCCCAGCGGGCGGAATGGATGACCTCGCCCTCGAAGGCGTCGAGACCCGGGACGTCCGGCAGGCGGGGGTCGGCGAGGTGCCCGGTGCCCATGATGAGCCAGCGTCCCGTGTAGGTCCCGCGCGGCGTCCGCACCGTCCACCGCTCCGTCTCGGGGTCCCAGTGCGCTTCGAGCATGTCCGCCCCGAGACGCAGGTGCGGGGTGAGGCCCTCGTCCTCGGAGAAGCGCACGAGGTAGTCCTGGATCTCCGGACCCGGTGTGTAGAAGCCCGACCACTGCGGGTTCGGCGCGAAGGAGAAGCTGTAGAGGTGGCTCGGGACGTCGCACGCGGCACCCGGGTAGGTGTTGTCCCTCCAGGTCCCGCCGACCTGCTGGGCGCGGTCCAGGATGAGGAAGTCCTCGCGGCCGTGACGCCGCAGCTGGGCGCCCATGCCGAGGCCGGCGAATCCGGAGCCGATGATGAGGATCTCGGCGGACTCGTCGCGCGGTGCGGGGCGCACGTCGGTGGTGGTGGTCATGGCGGTGGTCATGGCTGGCCCCTCTCTCAGGCGTGGGTCTCGGGGATGATCGCGCCGGCCGGGTGGCGGTCGGGCTCGCGCAGGTACAGGTCGACGATCTGCATGAGTTCGGCCGGGCGCTCGAGGAAGAAGGCGTGGCCGCTCGTCATGGTCGTCAGCCGCGCGTCGTCGATGATGCCGAGCAGCTCGTACTGGTGATGGGGCGGGACCATGATGTCCTCGGCACAGGAGACGATCAGTGTCCGCGCGGTGACGGCGGAGAGACGGTCGGCGACGTCCACGCGGGCGTTCAGGTCCATCTGCCGGGCGGTGAACTCGTCCGCGGTCAGGGAGGCGAGCGCCCCGTCGAGCATGGCCGGGGTCAGGGAGCGCAGGGCCAGCGGGGACAGGCCGCAGAAGGCCGTGTAACGGGCCAGGGCATCAGGGCTCGTGGCGTACAGGTGCCGCCAGACCTCGTTGCGCAGGCGCTGGTGGACATCCGTCGTCGCCCAGCCGGCCACGAGCACGAGGTTCTCCACACGGCGACCGAGGTCGGCGGCCAGCTGCCCGGCCACGACGGCGCCGAGTGAGTAGCCCAGCAGGTCGAACGCGGCGTCGGGGCCGAGGAGCTCGTCGACGACAGCCCGCACCTGGCCGACCAGCAGGTCGACGGTCAGGTCTGCGGCGGGGTCGGCCGTCGGCGCCCAGTCCACGGCGATGACGCGCGTCCGCGTGGCCATCATCGGGAACAGGTGGCCGAAGTGCGAGGCGGTCGTCCCGCCCGTGCCGTGGACCAGCACGAGAGGCCGGTCGAGCTCCCCGGGTGTCACCGAGTCGTGGCAGGTGACGGAGGCACCGTCCACGCTGACGGTGCGCGTGACGGTCGATGCGGTCAGTGGCATGAGGCTCCTCCTGGAAACCGATATGTGGACTATGGGGCCCGACACCTGCGATGTGACGCGCCCTACATTTCCCAGCATGGCGCTATCAGGCCCAGCAATGCAAGCAGGGGGCTAGGTCGCTCAGTCCATCTAATGGAACTAGCTCTGACGCCGGAGCTGCGGCACGATGGACCGGTGACCCCTTTGCCCCCGCCCACCGGCGTCCTGCCCCGTGCCGCCCTCGTGATGCGTCTGCTGCACGAGGCCGGACCCGCCGGCCTGCGGCTGAGCCAGCTCGTCCAGCGGACGGGTCTGCCCCAGCCCACCGCCCATCGGCTGCTGGCCGACCTGGCGGAGCAGGGTGCTGTGACCCGGCGCGGGGCCGCCTATGCACTCGGTGATCGGTGGGGCCCGGTCGGGTTCGAACCGGTGACGCCGCGGTGCCTGATCGAACGCGAGGCCAGCCGGGCCGTGGTCCAGGCCGCCGCGGACGAGCTGGGGGACACGGTCTACCTGGCGGCACGGGCTGCGGGCGGAGTGGCCTACCTCCTGCGATGCGACGGCGACTCCCCCGTGCGCGTCTTCACCGTGGAGGTCGGCGAGGTCAAGCGGCTTGCCGCCGGGTACGCCGGCATCGCGCTCCTGGCCGCCCTGCCGCCCGAGCGCCGGCGAGCGGAGGTGGACGCGGTCGTCGCCCGGCCTCCCCGCCGCTGGAACCTGACGGATGACGGGGCCCTGCACGACCTGCTGAACACCCTGCTGCGTCAGATGGACGAGCAGGGGTGGTGCGGCGGTGTGCCGGTCGTGCCCGGGGTGGCCGGAGTCGCCTGTGGCGTTCCGGCGCGGACGGGAAGCATCCCCCAGGTGTCCCTCACGGCCTCGGCGGCCGAGCAGCGGATGCCACCGGCACGCGTGCCCGAGGTGGCTGAGGTGCTGCGTGCGGCGGCGACCCGACTGGCCGAGATCGGGGGCTGAGCACGCCGGCTGGCCCGCCCTTCCGCGGCCGTCCACGACGCCCGGGCCAGGTGGCACACTGGGGAGCACCGTGCCATGGCCCCCATCACAGGCGCCCGGCCGTGCCGCATCCACCCGACCCCAGGAGGAGTCCGACCGTGACCACCGCCGCCGCCATGAACATCACCCGTGAAGAGGCCGCCGCGCGCGCGGCCGCCCTCACCGTGGACGCGTACGAGGTGAGCCTGGACCTCACCCGCGGAGCGGAGCACTTCCGCACGGCCACCACCGTGACGTTCGCGGCCACGCAGGACGCGGTGGGCACCCACACGTGGATCGACTTCGTGGCGGAGCAGGCTCCCACGGTGACCCTCAACGGCGAGGCGCTGGACGTGGCGGACTTCGACGGCGCCCGACTGCGGATCGGCCCGCTGGCGGCGCAGAACACCCTCGTGGTCGACGGGCTCGGAGACTACAGCAACACCGGCGAGGGCCTGCACCGGTTCGTGGACCCCGTGGACCAGGAGGTCTACCTCTACACCCAGTTCGAGGTGCCGGACTCCCGCCGCATGTTCGCGGTGTTCGAGCAGCCCGACCTCAAGGCCGCCTTCCGCTTCACGGTGACCGCGCCGGCGCACTGGGCCGTGGTGTCCAACCAGCCGGAGGCCTCCCGCCGCACCCTCGGCGTCGTGGCGACCGAGGAGAACCCGCAGGGCGTGGATGCCGCGGTCTGGGAGTTCACCCCCACCCCGCGCATCTCCTCCTACATCACCGCGCTCGTCGCCGGCCCGTACGCCTCCGTGCACTCGGAGCTGACCAGCGCCGACGGCCGCACGATCCCCCTCGGCGTCTACTGCCGCGCGTCGCTGGTGGAGCACCTGGACGCGGAGAACGTCTTCGAGCTCACCCGCCAGGGCTTCGAGTTCTTCGAGGCCCAGTACGGCCACGCCTACCCGTTCGAGAAGTACGACCAGCTGTTCGTGCCCGAGTTCAACGCCGGCGCCATGGAGAACGCCGGCTGCGTGACCTTCCTCGAGTCGTACGTCTTCCGCGGGACCGTGCCGGAGGCGCTGATCGAGCGCCGCGCCATCACGATCCTCCACGAGCTCGCCCACATGTGGTTCGGCGACCTGGTCACCATGCGCTGGTGGAACGACCTGTGGCTCAACGAGTCCTTCGCCGAGTTCATGTCCACGCTCGCCGCCGCCGAGAACACGCAGTACACCGGCGCCTGGACCACCTTCTCCTCCATGGAGAAGAACTGGGCCTACCGTCAGGACCAGCTCTCCTCCACGCACCCCATCAAGGCCCGGATCCGCGACCTCGACGACGTGCTCGTCAACTTCGACGGCATCACCTACGCCAAGGGCGCCTCCGTGCTCCGCCAGCTCGTGGCCTGGGTGGGCCAGGAGAACTTCATGGCCGGCGTCCGCGCGTACATCGCCCAGCACGCGTGGGGCAACACCGAGCTGCCGGACCTCATGTCCGAGCTCGAGGCCGCGTCCGGCCGAGACCTGTCCGAGTGGACCCGCCTGTGGCTCGAGACCTCGGGCGTGAACACGCTGCGCACGGAGGTGGAGACGGATGAGGCCGGCACCATCACCGCGCTGCGCCTGCGCCAGAGCGCCCCGGACGGCTCGCCGTCGGCGCCCGGCGACGACGTGCTCCGCCCCCACCGCCTGGCCGTGGGCTTCTACGACGTGGACGAGGCCACGGGCCGCCTGACCCGCACCGAGCGCTTCGAGCTCGACGTGGCCGGGGAGGTGACCGAGGTCGCCGAGGCCGCCGGCCGCCGTCGTCCCGCCGTGATCCTGCCCAACGACGACGACCTGGCCTACGCCAAGCTGCGCCTCGACGACGCCTCGTGGGAGGCCGCGTCCACCCGTCTGAAGGATGTGGACGGCTCGCTGGCGCGCACGCTGCTGTGGGGGGCGGCCTGGGACACCGTGCGCGACGGCGAGGCCTCCGCCGCCTGGTTCGTCGACCTCGTCCTCGCCAACGTCGGCCACGAGCGGGACTCGTCCGTGGTGCAGACGCTGCTGCGCCAGCTCGCGACGGCGATCGGCCTGTACCTGCCCGAGGACCAGGCCGAGGCCGTGCGGGTCGCGGCGGCCGACCGTCTGTGGGGCCTCGTCGCGGAGGCCGAGGACGGCTCGGACAACCAGCTGCAGTTCGTCAAGGCGTTCGCCCTGCACGCGCGCACCACGGCGCAGCTGGACCGCCTGGCGGCCCTCGTGGACGGCACCCGCACCGTGCCCGGGCTGGACCTCACCACGGACCTGCGCTGGGAGCTGCTCACTGCGCTGGTGGCGGCCAGCCGTGCCGGGGAGGCCGAGATCGCCGAGGCCGAGCGCGCCGACGCGACCGCCACGGGCGCGCTCGCCGCGATCCAGGCCCGGGCCGCCGTGCCGACGGCCGAGGCCAAGCGCGCGGCCTGGGACCGAGTGATGGCCGGCGAGCTGTCCAACACGGAGCAGCGCCAGGCCCTGATCGGGTTCGCGCGGGTCCACGACGCCGCGCTGATCGCGCCCTTCGCGGACTCCTATTTCGAAGGCGTCGAGGCGATGTGGGACTCCCGTTCTCACGAGATGGCCGAGACCGCCGCGACGCTGGGCTACCCGACCGCCCAGGTCACCCGGGAGATCGCCGACCGCGCCACCGCCCTGTCCGAGCGGCTGGCCGGCACCCGCGCGGGGCTGTCCCGCGTCCTCGCCGAGGGCCGGGACGAGACCGTCCGCGCCCTGGCCGCGCGCGAGCACGCGACGGCGCACGTGCATCAGGTCCACGCCGGGGCCTGAGCCGGACGGCGGCGGCAGCCGCGGCTGACGCCTCTGCTGGCGCCTGCGGGGCGGTGCTGGTGGGCATTCCACGGAAGATGCCCTCCAGCACCGCCCCGGCCGCCGTCGAGGCGCGGGCTGGCTAGGCTGGAACCCATGAAGCACACCTTCTCCCTGCGCACCGAGTGGACGGGCGACCGCGGCTCGGGCACCTCCGGCGTCCGCGACTACGACCGCTCCGTGGTGATCCAGGACGCCGCCGTCGGCGAGATCCAGGCCTCGGCCGCCCGCCCCTTCCGCGGCGACGACTCGAAGTGGAACCCGGAGACCCTCCTGCTCGGCGCGCTCGCCGAGTGCCACGTGCTCTCGTACCTCCATGTCGCGGCGACCTCCGGGGTCGTGGTCACGGGGATGACGTGCGGGGTCGAGGGCGAGCTCGAGGTGGACGGCGACGGCGCCGGGCGGTTCATCGCGATCACGCTGCGGCCCGAGGTCACGCTGCAGGACGAGGCCGACCGGGAGCGGGCCGAGGCCCTCCACGCCGAGGCGCACCGGCTGTGCTTCATCGCGAACTCGCTCTCGGCCCCGGTCACCGTCGAGCCGGTCCGCCCCGAGGCCCTGCCCACCGGCACGCCGACGCTGCCGGACCACTCCGCGCGCCTGGGCGCCCCCCTGGCGGTGCTGCGGCCGCGCGTCGCCAAGGGCCCGTCCCGTGTGACGGGCCTGGCGGAGCGGCCCACCGAGGTCGAGCCGGTGATGCAGGAGGGCACGCCCGCCCCGGTGGAGCAGGTGCGCGCCCGCGACGCCGCGGCGGGCCCCGCCGGTGCGACCCCGGGGACCCCGGCCGCGCCCGGTCAGGCCACCAGCTTCTACGACGCCGTCGGCGGCCGCCCGACCTTCGACCGGCTGACCGCCGAGTTCTACGCCCGCGTGCGCGAAGACGAGATCCTCGCCCCGATGTATCCGCAGGACGACTTCGAGGGCGCCCAGCGCCGGCTGCTGATGTTCCTGGAGCAGTACTGGGGCGGACCGCGGACGTACTCCGAGGAGCGCGGCCACCCCCGCCTGCGCATGCGCCACGCCTCGTATCGGATCGACCCGGCCGCGCGCGACGCGTGGCTGCGGCACATGCGCGCCGCCGTGGACACGCTGGAGCTGTCACCGCTGCACGAGGCCGAACTCTGGGACTACCTGGAGCGGGCCGCCCACTCCCTGCAGAACTCGGCCTGACCGGCCCGCGGTCCGCGCCCCGACATGGGGCGCGGGCTCACACCGCCATGGCGGGGCGGCCCAGTACGAAGCCGCCGGGGGCGTCCAGGCGCGTCCATGGCCCCGCCGTGCTGAGCCGGGCGCGGCCGCCGGGCCGCAGGAAGCCCAGCGCGTGCGCGCCGAAGGCCATGCCGGCCGGGAACTGCAGAGCGTCGCCCCCGAGCAGGGGTCCCCACATCTGCGCCCGGATCTTGCGGACCAGCGCCTCCCCCGGGTTCTCGGGCAGGGCGTCCCGCACGGCGTCGGCGCCGCGCGTGGCCACTTCGGCCAGCTCCTCGTCGGCGACCTCGGCCACGGGCGTCCAGCCGCCGCGGGGCGGGGTCAGCGCGGTCCAGGTGACGTGCTCGCGGCCCGGCGGCACGGCGAACGCCAGGTCGACGGGGTCCTGGCCGCGCATCCGGGCGGTGCGCTCGGTGACGGAGCCCAGGGCGACGACGGCGTCCAGGTCCGCCACGCCGTCGGCGGTCGCCAGGGGCACGGTGCGCAGCCCCAGGACGACGGGCACCCCGTCTCCGAGCCCGGCCGGCTGCAGCACGGAGACCCACTGGGCGAGCATCGGGGTGCGGGAGCGCCCTGCCTCAGGCACGACGTGCAGGCGCATCCCCGTGTCGGCGACGCGACGGGCGCGGGTGGCCAGCTGCTCGAGGTCCCGCACAGCGCGGTCGTCGACGAAGCGGAGGACTGGTGCGGCGGCGGAGTGCTCGGTCATGCAAGCATTGTCCCAGGTCCGTCGCGTCCCGGGCCGCCCCGCCGTCGCGGGGTCCATCCACGTCGAAGGAGCCGTTCGTGCCGCAGCGCCATCCCCGTCCCCGCCCCAGTCGCGCACCGGGCCGTCCGGCCTCGGCCCCGAAGGACCCCACCGACGTGCTGCGCGGGATCCTGGAGCTGACGCCGGCCGCGCCGGACCCGGTGACGGGTCAGGTCCGCTTCACGGGCACGACTCCCCGGCAGACGCGCGGCCGGGTGTTCGGCGGCCAGGTGCTCGCCCAGTCGCTGGCGGCCGCCTCCCGCACGGTGCCGGGCGCCCGCCCCGCCCACTCGCTCCACGGCTACTTCATCCGCCCCGGGGACGCGCTGCAGCCCATCACGTTCACCGTCGAGACGCTGCGGGACGGCCGCTCCTTCTCCGTCCGCCGGGTGCTGGCCTCTCAGAACGAGAAGGCCATCCTCGCCCTGACCTGCTCCTTCCAGGAACCCGCCGGCAGCGCGCTGGACCACCAGGTGGCCATGCCCGAGGGCGTGCCCCGGCCCGAGGACCTGCCCACGACAGCGGACGTGCTGGGCGGCATCAACCACCCCGTGGCTCAGGAGTGGGCGTGGGCCCGGCCGTTCGACATCCGTCACGTCACCCCGGCCCTCTACGTGGACCCGGCCCCGGAGACCGAGAACCGCAACATGGTGTGGATGAAGACGTTCACGCCGCTGGCCGACGACCCCGCGCTGCACCGGGCGGCGCTCACCTACGCCTCGGACTACACGCTTCTCGAGCCGATCCTGCGGCAGCACGGCGTCGCCTGGATCCAGCCCGGCATGTCCGTGGCGTCCCTGGACCACGCGATGTGGTTCCACCGGCCCGCCCGCGTCGACCAGTGGCTGCTCTACGTCCAGGACTCCCCCAGCGCCCAGGGCGCGCGCGGCCTCGGCACGGGCGCCGTGTTCACCGAGGACGGGACGCTCGTGGCCACGGTCGCCCAGGAGGGCATGATCCGCCTGCCCGAGGGGGCCGCCGCCCGGCGGGCGCGCGTGCGTGGCGCGGCCCAGCGCATGGCCCTGCGGACGGTGCTGCGCCGCAGCTGGCGGCGCTGACCCCGCCCCGGCGCGACGACGGCCCGTCGCGATCACGTGATCGCGGCGGGCCGTCGTCGGCGCGGCGCCCGGGGGCGCGTCGGCTCAGTCGCGCGTGAGCTTGCGGTGCGTCATCCGGTGCGGGCGGGCGGCCTCGGGGCCGAGCCGATCGACCTTGTTGGCCTCGTAGGACTCGAAGTTGCCCTCGTACCAGTACCAGTTGGCCGGGTCCTCCGCGGTGCCCTCGTAGGCCAGCATGTGGGTGGCCACGCGGTCCAGGAACCAGCGGTCGTGCGAGACGACGACGGCGCAGCCCGGGAACTCGAGCAGCGCGTTCTCGAGGGAGGTCAGGGTCTCCACGTCGAGGTCGTTGGTGGGCTCGTCGAGGAGCAGCAGGTTGCCGCCCTCCTTGAGGGTCAGGGCCAGGTTCAGGCGGTTGCGCTCACCGCCGGAGAGCACGCCGGCCTTCTTCTGCTGGTCCGGGCCCTTGAAGCCGAACGCGGACACGTAGGCGCGCGAGGGCATCTCGACGTTGCCGACCTTGATGTAGTCCAGGCCGTCCGAGACGACCTCCCACAGCGACTTCTCGGGGTCGATGTTGGAGCGGGACTGGTCCACGTACGAGATCTTCACGGTCTCGCCGATCTTCAGCTCGCCGCCGTCCAGGGGCTCGAGACCGACGATGGTCTTGAACAGGGTGGTCTTGCCGACGCCGTTCGGGCCGATCACGCCGACGATGCCGTTGCGGGGCAGGGAGAAGGACAGGCCGTCGATGAGGACGCGGTCCCCGAAGCCCTTCTTCAGGTCCTTGGCCTCGATCACGACGGTGCCCAGGCGCGGGCCCGGCGGGATCTGGATCTCCTCGAAGTCCAGCTTGCGGGTCTTCTCGGCCTCGGCCGCCATCTCCTCGTAGCGGGCCAGGCGGGCCTTGGACTTCGCCTGGCGGCCCTTCGTGTTGGAGCGGACCCAGTCGAGCTCATCGGCCAGGCGCTTGGCGAGCTTGGCGTCCTTCTTGCCCTGCACCTCGAGGCGGGCGCGCTTGGTCTCCAGGTAGGTGGAGTAGTTGCCCTCGTACGGGTAGAGGCGGCCGCGGTCGACCTCCGCGATCCACTCCGCGACGTGGTCGAGGAAGTACCGGTCGTGGGTGACGGCGATGACGGCGCCCGGGTAGGAGGCCAGGTGCTGCTCGAGCCACAGCACGGACTCGGCGTCCAGGTGGTTGGTGGGCTCGTCGAGCAGGAGGAGGTCCGGCTTCTCCAACAGCAGCTTGCACAGCGCGACGCGGCGCTTCTCGCCACCGGAGAGGTTTGTGACCGGCTCGTCCCCCGGGGGCGTGCGCAGGGCGTCCATCGCCTGCTCGAGCTGGGAGTCGATGTCCCACGCGTCCGCGGCGTCGATGGCGGACTGCAGTTCGCCCATCTCCTCCATGAGGGCGTCGAAGTCCGCGTCCGGGTTCGCCATCTCCTCGGAGATCTGGTTGTAGCGCTGGATCTTGCCGTAGATCTCGCCGACGCCCTCCTGGACGTTCTCGAGCACGGTCTTGGACTCGTCCAGCTTGGGCTCCTGCATCAGGATGCCCACCGAGTAGCCGGGAGAGAGCCGCGCCTCGCCGTTCGAGGGCTCGTCCAGCCCGGCCATGATCTTCAGGATCGTCGACTTGCCGGCGCCGTTGGGGCCGACCATGCCGATCTTCGCCCCGGGGTAGAACGACATGGTGACGTCGTCCAGGATCAGTTTGTCGCCCACCTTCTTGCGGGCCTTGACCATCGTGTAGATGAATTCCGCCATGCGGCCCAGGCTAGTCGGTGGCCGCGGGATTCCACTCATCGTGCCGATCCCGCGACCACCGAGCCCGCTCCCCCTCCGTGCCGCCCCGTGGTCAGGCGACGCCGGCCGCCGCCGGCTCGCGCTCGGGGGCGCCCGCGTCCGACTCGTCCGGGCCGGGCGAGGCCGGGGCGTCGCCACCCTGGAACCCGTCCGGCAGGCCCGCGCTGAACCCGTCGCCGACCGCGCCGGCCCGTCCGCCCGACGCGTCGTCGCGCGGGGCCGACTCGGGGCGCGGCACGGCCGCGCGCTGGCTGCGCTGGAACGCCGCCGAGCCGAAGCCCAGGTCCAGCCCGACGGCGTCCGCCACCACGTCCACGGACGTGCCGGAGCGATCGCCCGAGGACCAGTCGCGGACCCGGAGTCGACCGGTGACGATCACGGGGTTGCCCTTCTTCACGGACTGGGCGGTGTTCGAGCCGAGCTGGCCGAACGCCGAGATGCTGTACCAGTTGGTGTGGGCGTCCACCCACTCGGCGGTCTCGCGGTCGAAGCGCCGCTCGGTGGTGGCCAGGCGGAAGCCGGTCACGGCGGCCCCGGATGCGGTGTGGCGGGTGGCGGGGTCCGTGGCCACGAAGCCGCGCACGGTGATGAGGTCCTGCATGGTGTGCCTCCTGGGCTGGGCCCCGGTGGGCGCCGGGGCGGGTCGTCGGCGCATCGGCTGATCCGCCACCGCCAGACAACCCCGCCGCGGGGCGCCCCGGCAGGATCGGGGGCCGGCTTGGGGACGCGCGGAGGTCCCCGGGCGACTGTGCAGGAGTCGACGGCGCCGCGGCCGGTGGCCGTTAGACTGACACGGCCCAGCCCCAGTAGCTCAGCTGGACAGAGCAGCGGCCTTCTAATCCGCCGGTCGGGGGTTCGAATCCCTCCTGGGGCACCCAGACCAGGGGCGGAGCCGTCCGAGCACGCCCGACGCCCGCCCGAAGGAGACCGTCCTGGACCGCCTGCGCTCCTGGCTCCGTGCCCCGCGACCCGCCGTCCCCGAGGTCCGTGTGACGCGTCGCGAGGGCGTTCAGCTGGCCGCCCTGCTCGTCGCGGCCGCGGTCTTGTACGTGACGCACTCCTTCCTGCGGTACGCCACCTACGAGGCCAAGGGCTACGACCTGGGCATCTTCGACCAGGTGGTGCGGCAGTACGCGCTGTTCAACGCCCCCCTCAGCTCCGTCAAGGGCGTGGACTTCCACATCCTCGGCGACCACTTCCACCCGATCCTCGCGCTGCTGGCGCCCTTCTACTGGGTGTGGCCGGACCCCCGCATGCTCGGCGTGGTCATGGCGCTGGCCCTCGCCGCGTCCGCCGTGCCGGTGTACCTGTTCGCCCGTCGTCGCGCGGGACACGGGGTGGCCCTGGCCGCCGTCGCCGCCCTGCTGCTCTCCTGGCCCTTCCAGGCGATGGTGAACTGGGACTTCCACGAGGTCACCCTCGGCGTGCCGATCCTCGCCTGGCTCGTGTGGGCCCTGGACGGGCAGCGGGCGTGGCTCGCCACCGGCCTGGCGGCGCTGCTGCTCACGGTCCGAGAGGACATGGGCGTGACCCTGCTGGCCGTGGCCCTGGTGATGGCGATCCGGCGCTTCTGGCCGCAGGCCGCGGTCACCGCCGTGCTGGGTGTGCTCGGCTACTGGTTCGCCACGTCCGTGGTGATCCCCCACTACTCCCCCACCGGGGCGTTCGGCTACTGGCAGTTCACCGCCCTGGGCCCGGACATGCGCAGTTCGGTCCTGTTCCTGCTGACCCAACCGTGGAACGCCGTCGCGGTGCTGTTCGACCACCCGCTGAAGGTGGCCCTCTGGCTCCTGCACTTCGTCCCGCTGCTGTTCCTGCCGGTCCTGAGCCCGCTCACGCTGATGGCCCTGCCGATCCTGCTCTCGCGGCTGTTCAACGACCGCCTCAACGTGTGGGCCCCCGTGTACCAGTACGACGCGATCCTCGCCCCGCTGCTGCTCATGGCCGCGCTCGAGGCGGCCCACCGGCTGGCCGGACGCCGGGACACGCTGCGCCGGCTGCCCGCCGTCCTCGTCTCCACGGCGCTGGCCGCCGGTCTGATCGGCACCGCGTTCTTCCCGCAGGTGTACCCGCTGCACCGCACGATCGTCGGCGACATGACGATGACGCAGCACGCCCGCGACCTCGACCACGCGGTCGCGCTGATCCCGGACGGGGTGTGCGTCGAGGCCGCCGACAACGCCGTGCCGCACCTGACGGCCCGCACCCACGTCGGGCTGCACGGGGACATCGGAGACGAACTGGCCACGTGGATGATCGTGGACACCTCGGTGCCCGAGCTCGGCGGCTGGGACCCCCTCACCCCGGAGCAGGCACTGGCCCGCGCCGAGCGGCTCGGCTTCGAGCGGGTCTGGTCCGCGGGCGACGTCGTCGTCCTGCACCACCCGGACCGCGCGGTCTCGCCCACCTGCACGACGTACCTCGAACACCGCTGAGCCGCGCCCCACGGCGTCGGCGGACCCGCCCCGCCGTCAGCGGTCCGCGGACCCGCCGAGCGGCTGCAGGCCGCGTCCGGCCGGGGGCAGGAGCAGTCGGTCAGGTGCACCGGTGAAGACGCCGGCGTGTGGGTCCTCCGCCACCCCCGGGGCGATCTCGGGGGCGCCCTGGTCGAGGGCGGTGCGGCGCACCGGGTCACGGGCGGGGTCCAGGACGTCCTTGACCACCGTGGTCATGAGCCACACGAGGGCGACGATGTGCGCCACGATCCCCGAGGCGTACCAGGCGGTGATCCACCAGGCGCCGCCGGCGAACGCCCCGTCCGAGGTGATGCGGGCCGACTCCATCCACACCCCGCCCCAGTGGTAGACCTCCACGGCCTGCCAGATCCAGAACGCGCGCCACCGCGGCGTCGCGAGGACCACGAGCGGGATCAGCCACATCACGAACTGCGGCGAGTACACCTTCCCCCACAGGATGAAGGACGCCACGATCAGGAAGCACAGCTGGGCCATGCGCGGACGGTGCCGCGCCGCGAGGGCGAGGTAGGCGATCCCCGCGCAGCACACCAGGAACAGGCCGTTCTGGAGCGTCGTGAACGTCTCCCCGGACCATCCTGTCCAGGCCAGCGCCAGCCAGGTCGAGGAGAAGGAGACCGCGCGGTCCCCCGAGAACGTGTAGAAGCGGGACCACTGGTCGAACGCCGTCAGCATGAACGGGAGGTTCACGGCGAGCCAGGCCGCCGCCCCGGCCACGGCCGCCTTCACGAACCCGGCCCAGCGGCCCGTGCGCAGCGCCAGCACGAAGATCGCGCCGAAGAAGAACAGTGGGTACAGCTTCGTGGCGGTGCCGAGTCCGATGAGCATGCCGGCGAGGGTCGGACGGCCCGCCGTCCACGCCCACAGGGCCAGGGCGGCCAGCATCACGGCCCACAGGTCCCAGTTGAGCATCGAGGTGAGGATGATCCCCGGGGCCAGGGCCACGAGGAGGGCGTCCCGGGAGCGACCGCGGGCGGTGTACGCGGTCGCGACGACCAGCACGATCCAGCACAGCACCACGCCGATCGCGTTCACGTCGAAGTAGGTCACGGTGCGCTCGTGCAGGTCGCCGGACGCGGGCACGAACCACATGGTCACACCCGCGACCACGGCCAGCAACGCCGGGTACTCCATCCACTGCTCGGGCGGCAGCGGCGTGTAGAAGGGGAAGTGGCCGTCGGAGAGGCCACGCGTGGGGAACAGCTGGGCGAAGTCCGAATAGCACATGTGCGCGTGCACGCCGGGGGCCGCCCAGCCGTTCACGCGGCACCACTGCTTGGTCAGCACGCCGACGGCGGCAGCCACCACGGTCAGGCCGACGAGCAGGCCGACCCAGCGGGCGCTCGGGCGGGTCGGGGCGGGACTGCGGGGGTGGGAGGTCACGGTCTCTCCTGGGGGATGCGGGTGGACGAGGAGGCGGAGTGCGAGGCGGTCGACGGCGGCCCGTCGGGCGGTGCGTCCGGCGGCACGCCCGCCTCCGGAGGCGTCGACGACGCCGCCTCGGCCCGCGGCTCGACCACCTCCAGGGGAGGACGCCGCCGCCCGGGGAACAGGGGCGCGGTGACGGGATCGCGGTGGATGATCCATCCGATCCCCGCGAGCATCAGGACGAGGGTGAACACGCGGACGGCCAGGACCGGCAGCCACTGTGCCACCGAGAGCTGGTCCACCACGCCGACGCCGGTGAGCAGCAGCACCGCGAGCGCGGTGACCCACCCGAGCCAGCGGGGATGGTCGGCGCCCCACGGCAGCGGGCGGAGGGCGCACGCCAGCAGCGGCAGGACCCAGAGCAGGTACCACGGCTGGATGATCGGGGCGGTGGCGACGGCCACCACGAGCACGGCCGCCGCGCTGAACACCGGGTCCAGGGGGCGGCGGCGCAGGGCCAGCCACGCCGTGAAGCCGAGGGCCGCCACCGTCATCACGGTGTAGAAGGCCGCGGCCACGTCGCGCGCCCCCAGGGGCGTCACGGCGTCGACGACCGCGCCGAGCAGCAGGCCGAGCAGGCCCACGGGAGCGTACGGGAACGCCGCGTCCCCGCTCGTGAGCATGGCCGGCACCCAGCCGAACCAGAGGCCGGAGCCGGCGCCGAGGATCGTGAGGACAGCCAGGGAGATCACCGCCGTCGTGAACCACGGGCCGAGCCGGTCCCGCCGGCGCAGGCGCGGATCGGCCGCGCGGAACCGGGCCCAGCCGGTGGGCAGGAGCAGGGCCACGAAGGGCAGCACCAAAGCTGTCAGGGGCTTGATCGCGACGGACAGGGCGATCAGCACGATCCCCCACAGCGCATGCACGCGGCGGCGGGGCGGGCGGACCATGAGCAGGATGCCCGCGAGCATCAGCCCCGACATCAGCGCGTCATTGTGCGCGCCGGCGATCATGTAGAGCAGGAACAACGGGTTCGCCACGGCCACCCACGTGGCCCACGGCCCGCACCGGCCCGCGACGGCGGCCAGCCGCGGCACCGCCCACAGGCACAGTGCCAGGCCCGCCAGGGCGAGGAGGCGGAACGCCGTGACGGACAGTTCGATGCTGCCGCCCGTGGCCCGCCACGTCGTCTCGGCGAACAGCAGGAACAGCGGCCCGTAGGGGGACGGGGACTCGGCCCAGATGGAGTCCGCCCCCTGCATGAACCAGCCGGGCAGGGCGGACACGCCCTGGGAGTACGGGTCGAGACCCGACGCGAGGAGCCGGCCCTGCTGGAGGTAGGAGAACACATCGCGGGAGAAGATCGGCAGCGCGAGCATCAGCGGGGCGGACCACCACCAGGCGGCGTGGGCCACCAGCCGGCCGTGCTCCTCCCAGCGGCCCCGCAGCGCGCGGCCCAGCTCGAGCCAGGATCGGACGAGGAGCAGCGAGCCGGCGGCCAGCAGCACGGTGCTGAGCAGCACGCCGGGAAGGTAGACCCGCAGCGGGTTGAGCAGGGTGGTGCCGGAGAACACCGAGTCGGGCGTCATCGGCAGCCACCCCACGCCCCAGGAGCCCACCGTGATGAGCACGGACGCCCACGTGCCCCGGCGGACGGCCGCCTCCGGCTCGGGCTGCGCCGCCACGCGGCTCGGACGGGGCCCTCGGGCGCCGGTCGTCGCGGGGGCGGCGGGCCTCACTCCCCCGGCTCCACGGGTCGAGGGGCGCCACGGAGCCGGGCCAGGCCGGCGCGCACGGCGGGGCGCACGTGCCAGTGGTCCTTCACGAACCGGCTGGTGCGGCGGTCCACGACGAGGATCCACAGCAGACACACGGCGGAGACGATCAGGGACACGGCCTTGACCTGGTCCGCGATGTCCAGGAACTGCCAGGTGAAGAGCTGGTCCGACGCGCCGAACGCCAGGAAGTAGCCGACCGTGAACACGACCCACTTGATCTGCCAGTTGTCCCGGATGCCGATCACGGCGAAGAACGGGAGCAGCCACAACAGGTACCAGGGCTGGATGATGGGCGAGAGGATCACCAGCGCGGTGAACGCCCAGGTCATGCGCGTCATCACGCGGTCCTGGCGGCCGAGGAACATCAGGGCCAGCACGATGAGCACCGAGAGCACGCGTCCGGCGGTCTTGTACACCCCCTCGACGGCCTGCACGTCCGCCCCCTGCCCGAGGAGCTCGCTCGCCCCCACCGTGATGAGGGACAGCATGCCGATCGGCCCCCACGGCACGGTGCCCGTGCCCGTGCCGACCATCACGGCCACCCAGCCGAAGCCGAAGCCGTTGAGCACGCCCACCAGGGCCATGAGGCCGAAGGAGATCCCGGCGGTGAGGGCCCAGAAGGCGAACCGGCGCGGCCATCGGGCCGTCGGGCCGGCCCACAGCAGGCCGATGAACGGGAGCAGCACGAGGGTGATGGGCTTGATGCCCAGGGACAGGGTGACCAGCACGACGCCGGCCACCCCCCACGCGACGGACTGCCCGGGTCGCTGGGGGCGGAGCGGATGTCCGGCGCGCAGCGCGCACCACGTGCCGGCCAGGGCGAGGCCGACCATGAGGGCGTCGTTGTGCCCGGACGCGACGAAGCTGATGGTGAAGAGCGGGTTGGCGGCGCTGATCCACTGCGCCCACGCACCGTTGACGCCCAGCCGGCGGGCGAGCAGCGGCACGAAGACCATGATCAGCGCGACGCCGGCCACCGCCACCAGGCGGAACAGGAAGATCGCCAGGTCCGGGTTCATGTCCCCCGAGATCGCGACGACGGCCTGCTCGATCCACAGGAAGATCGGACCGTACGGGGTCTCGGAGTCCGCCCAGGTCGCGTCCGCTCCGAGCTGGAACCAGTTGGACAGCGAGGAGATCGTGTCCACGTAGGGGTCCTGCCCCGCCACCATGAGACGGCCCTGCCCCACGTAGGCGAAGATGTCCCGGCTGAAGATCGGCAGTGCCACGACCTGGGGCAGGCACCACAGGACGGTGGCGAGGTTGACCGTGCGCAAAGCGCCGCGGCCGAAGGGGCGGATCGTCTGGCCCAGCCGCAGCCAGGCCCAGAACATCACCCAGCAGCCGAGGGTGAGGAGCACCGTGCCGGCCAGCACGCCGGTCTCCTGGGTGCGCCACGGGATCAGCCACTGCCAGCGGTTGATCGGGGAGGCCGAGGCCAGCCAGCCGACGGAGTACGAGCCCACCACCAGGAGGAGGGAGCCGAGGGTCCCCACCAGGATGGGCCACCAGTCCGCGCCGGCGACCTGGGGGTCCGCGCGGAGGCCGCCGACGCCGACGTACTCCGGCCGGTGGGCCGTGGACCCGGACGGACGCGGGGTCGACACGCTCATGCGACGGGTCCTTCCGTGCGGTCCTGCGTGGGCGCGCGAGGGCGCGGCTCGCTCGAATCTACCATCGTGACACGCGAGTAGCCTGGGGGCATGAGCGAGACGAGCACCCCCGCGCCGGAGAGCGCCCCCCTGGTCTGGATCGACTGCGAGATGACCGGCCTGCACCCCCAGGTCGACGAGCTCGTCGAGGTGGCGGTGCTCATCACGGACGCCGAGCTGAACATCCTGGACGAGGGCATCGACCTGGTGATCCGTCCCTCCGCGGCCGCCCTCGAGCAGATGGACCCGTTCGTCCGGGACATGCACACCACCTCGGGCCTCCTGCCGGAGCTCGCGGAGGGCCTCGAGCTCGACGACGCCGCCGCGCGCGTCCTCGAGTACATCGCCGCCCGCGTGCCCGCCGGCAAGGGCCTGCTGGCCGGCAACACGGTGGGCCAGGACAAGCTGTTCCTCGCCCGCTACATGCCCGCCGTCGTCGACCACCTGCACTACCGGATCGTGGACGTGTCCACCGTGAAGGAGCTGGCCCGGCGCTGGTACCCGCGCGCCTACTACCAGGCCCCCGCCAAGACCGGCGGCCACCGCGCCCTCGGGGACATCAAGGACTCCATCACCGAGCTGCGTTACTACCGGGCCGCCGTCATGGCCCCCGCCCCCGGCCCCACCACGGAGGAGGCCCGCGCCATCGCGGAGGTGGTGTCCGGGGCGCAGGCCTGAGCCGTCACCCCCGGCCTCGCCGCCCCGATTCGGCGCTGCGCGGGATCTCGTGTACTGTGGACCCCGCTGCGCCGCGCGGATCCGTCCGTGTGAGGCAGGCATGGTGGGCGTAGCTCAGTCGGCAGAGCGTCTGGTTGTGGTCCAGAAGGTCGCGGGTTCAATCCCCGTCGCTCACCCCACCCGAAGCCCCCGGAATCCTTACTGGTTCCGGGGGCTTCTTCGTGTGCTCCCCGAGCGGGCCGCGCTCCCCCTGCGCCCGCAGCTGCGGGATCGTGGTGCCAGCCGAGTCCCGCGTGGCCGCGGCGAGCGAGTCGGCCGCCGGACCGGTGAGGCCGGCGTCGTCCAGGGCCGCGGGCAGCGTGGCGGCGAGGGCGATGGACAGGGTGGCCCCGGCGAACGCGGTGCCCAGCGCTGAGCCGATCTGCCGGACCGTGCTCTGCGTCGCGGCGCCCTGACCCGAGATCTGCACGGGGATGTCCTGGAGCACCATGTCCGTCAGCTGCGCCGAGGCCAGGCCGAGCCCGAGGCCGTACACGACGAGGGGCACGGCGACGAGCCAACCCGAGGTGTCCGGGCCCAGGAGCAGGGCGAGCGCCACGACCCCGGCCACCTCCAGGCCCAGCCCGATCAGCACGGTGCCCGGGGCGCCGAACCGGGCCGCCAGGTGACGGGCCGCGGCGTCCGAGAGGAACGCGCCTGCGGCCATCGCGGCCAGGACCAGGCCCGCCCCCATCACGTCCAGGCCGAGCGGCGCACCTTCTCGCGGTGTCGCTCCAACCCTTCGAACAGCGCGAGGGCGAGCGCCGCGACCGCGAGCGCGACGGGGACGACGCCGCCGGGCATCAACCGCTCGACGGATCCCCGGTCCGCTGCCGGGCGTAGAGTCGGCCGGTGAGGGCGTCGACCCGACGCCGCACCCCCGCCGACGAGGAGGCCAGCCCATGTCCGTCGTGAAGATCAACGCCATCAGCGTCCCCGAGGGCGCCGGCCCGGAACTCGAGAAGCGGTTCGCCGCCCGCAAGCACGCGGTGGACCAGGAGCCGGGCTTCGAGGGCTTCCAGCTGCTCCGGCCCACCGCGGGCGAGGACCGCTACTTCGTGGTCACGACGTGGGCGTCGGAGGAGGACTTCCAGCGCTGGCGGGACGGGCGCATGCCCGCCGCTCACGCCGCCGAGCAGGGCGGCCGCCCGGCGCCGGTCGCCACGGGCGCCGACCTGCTCGAGTTCGAGGTCGTGGACCTGGGCTGACCCGGGCGCCGCAGCAGGCGCATCGCGTTCACGATGACCAGCAGCACGGACGCCTCGTGCACGAGCATGCCGACGGCCATCGTGACGCCGCCGGCGAAGACGCCGGCCAGCAGGGCCACGACGGTCACGAGGGAGATCGCGATGTTCTGCCGCATCACCCGCACCGTGCGCCGGGCCAGATCGAGCGCCTGCGGCAGCGGCTCGAGCCGGTCGCCCATCAGGGCGATGTCCGCGGTCTCGATGGCCACGCCGGAGCCGGCCGCGCCCATGGCCACGCCGATGTCCGCCGTCGCCAGGGCCGGGGCGTCGTTGACGCCGTCACCGACCATCGCGACGACGCGGCCCTCGGCCTGCAGGGCCTCGATCGCCTCGAGCTTGTCCTGGGGCAGCAGGCCCGCCCGCACGTCGTCGACGCCCACCTGCCGGGCCACGGCCTGCGCGACGCCGGGCTGGTCGCCGGTCAGCATCACGACCTCGCGGACGCCGATCCCGTGCAGCGCCCGGATCATGCCCGCGGCCTCGGGCCGGAGGGTGTCTGCGATGGCGAGGACGCCGAGCGGGATGCCGTCGACGACGACCGCCGCCGGGGTCCGGCCCGCCTCCGCGAGCTCGGCCGCGACGGTCTCGACCCGGTCGGTCGCGGCCGGATCCACGCCGCGCTCGCGCAGCAGCGCCACGTTGCCCACGGCGACGACGCGGCCGTCCACCTCTCCGGTGAGCCCGCGGCCGAGGACGACGTCCACATCCGTGGCCAGCGGGCCGTCCAGCAGGCCGCGGTCCCGGCCCGCCGCGACGACCGGCGCGGCCAGCGGGTGGTCCGAGGCCGCCTCGAGCCGTGCGGCCCAGCGCAGCACCTCGTCCTCGGCCCCGGGCTCGAACGCGACGACGTCTGTCAGCTCGGGGGTGCCCGACGTGAGGGTGCCGGTCTTGTCGACGGCGACGGCGTCGACCTTAGCGGAGCGCTCAAGGAACTCCCCTCCCTTGATGAGCACGCCGTCCTTGGCGCCGCGGCCGATCCCTGCCACGATCGCGACCGGGATGGAGATCACGAGGGCGCCCGGGCAGCCGATGACCAGCAGGGTCAGGGCCAGGGGGACGTCCCGCGTGATCAGGCCGGTAGCGAAGGCCAGCACCATGATCGCCGGGGTGTACCAGCGGGAGAAGCGGTCCATGAACTGCTGGGTCCGCGCACGGGCCTCCTGCGCCGCCTCGACGCGGTGGATGATGCGCGCCAGCGTGGTGTCGGCGCCGACGCCCCGGGCCTGCACCTGCAGCAGGCCGGCCGTGGCGACGGTGCCCGCGTACATGGCGTCACCGTCGGTCTTCTCCGCCGGGATGGACTCGCCCGTGATGGATGCCTCGTCCACGGCGCCGACCCCGGTGAGCACCACGCCGTCCACCGGCACCCGAGCGCCGACCTTGACGAGGACGGTCGCGCCGGGGGCCACCTCGTGGGCAGGCACGGTGCGCTGGGTCCCGTCTGCGTCCACGACGACGGCGGTCTCGGGCGCCGTGGAGACGAGGTCCGCGAGCGCCGAGCGAGTCTGAGACAGGGTCGCGTCCTCGAGGGCGTGGCCGAGGGCGAAGAGGAAGGTCACGGCGGCGGCCTCCCAGAAATTGCCGAGCAGTGACGCGCCGATCGCGGCGGTGGCGACGAGCAGGTCGATGCCGACGGTCTTCACCCGCAGGGCGGCGATCGCGTCGCGCGCGATCGGCAGGCCGGCCACGACGGCGGCGGCGAGCATCAGGCCCGCCGCCACGAGGTGTCCGGTCCCGTGGGCCAGCTGCTCGGGCGCCAGCACGAGCGAGACGGCGATCAGCAGGCCGGCCACCACGGGGCGCCGCCAGCGGCGGGACAACGCGAACCGGGCACGAGGGCGGCCCGGACGTGTGACGGCGGGGGTGGACATGGCGGACTCCGTTCGTCGGGGGCGGGGCGGTGTCAGAAGGCCGACGGCCGGGCGGTGTAGCCGACCTTGGCGACGGCCTCGACGAGGTCCTGGGCAGTGGTGGTCTGCGGGTCGTGGTCGACCTCGATGCGCTGGGTCTCGAAGTGGACCTGCGCGCCGGTCACGCCGGGCAGGGCGTCGAGGGCCTTCTCGATCTTCCGGACGCACGAGGGGCAGCTGAAGCCCTCGGCGCGGAGCAGGGTGTGCGTGGTGGCGGTCATGGTCACTCCTGTGGGTCGTCACCGGCGCGGCCGCCGATGAGGCTGAGCGGACGGGCGGGTGCCCGGTCCGATCCCCGGCCTCCGGGGATGTCACTGACGCTACGAAGGGGACGGCGGGCCCGCCTTGACCGCGGTCAAGCCGCCGTGTGGGAGGCTGATGGCGTGCGTATGGACCTGCCCCTCGCCCCCATGGACGAACCAGAGCCGTGCGCGGCCCGGGTCCCGCTGTTCACCGGGCTGGATCTGGAGCAGCTGCGCCGGGTCTCCGCCCTGGCGCGGCCGCTCGTGCTCGAGGCCGGCGATGCCCTGCACCTGGCCGGTGACCGCACGGACCGCCTGTGCGTCGTGCACAGCGGCCGCCTGGCGCTGACGCTCGGCTCAGCGACCGGCCGGGAACGCGTGGTGCGGATGGTCGAGCCCGGGGACTCCGTGGGCGAGCACGAGTTCCTCACGGGCGAGCCGGCCCGGCACGGGGCGCGCGCCGTGGCCGCGACCCGCCTGTGCACCTTCTCCCAAGCCGAGGTCGCCCGACTCCTGGCCCAGCATCCGGGCATCGGGGGACGCGTGATGCGTACGCTGGCCGTCCGCCTGGCCGAGGCGGAACAACGGCTGGCCCGGGAGCATCAGCCTGTCACCGCACGGATCGCCGGACATCTGCTCGGCCTGCCGGCCCTCCGGGACGAGGCCGACCTCGTCGTGGTGCTGGCCGCGCCGAAGAAGGACGTCGCCTCGCTGCTGGGCACCACCCCCGAGGCGTTCAGCCGCGGGCTGCGCCGCCTCGCCGACGACGGCCTGATCGCCATGGCGGGCCCGCGGGTGGCGCTGCTGGACCCGGATGCGCTGGAGGCCCTCGCCGCGGAATGACGGCCGTCGTCGTGGTGTCCCCGGCGGTAGGCTGGGGACTCCCCCGTCCCCCCACCCACGCAGGCCCGCAGCCCGGGCCGGGAAGCGCAGTGCCATGGCCTCCATCCGTCCCATCACCGTCTACGGCGAGCCCGTGCTGCACCGGCGCGCGGCCGAGGTGGAGGTGATCGACGACGAGATCCGCGAGCTGATCGAGGACATGTACGTCACGCAGGACGCCGCGCACGGCGTGGGCCTGGCCGCCCCGCAGGTCGGGGTCGGGCTGCGGATCTTCACGTGGACGTTCCCGGACTCCGGCGACGCGCCGAACGTGGGCCACGTGATCAACCCGGTGCTGACGCACCTGGACAAGGCGCCGCGGGAGGAGCCTCACCCGGACGAGCACACCGAGGGCTGCCTCTCGGTGCCCGGGCTCGGCTTCCCCCTGCAGCGCCCGACCCGCGTGCGCCTGTCCGGCCAGCGCGTGGACGGCGAGATGTTCGAGTTCGAGGCCGAGGGCTGGTTCGCGCGCATCATGCAGCACGAGTACGACCACCTCAACGGCACCCTCTACGTGAACCGGCTCGAGGGCAAATGGCAGCGGCGCTGGAAGCGCGCGCAGCGGGCCGAGCGTCTGAACGTGCCCGGTGTGACGTGGCTGCCCGGCACGGACGAGGACCCCTTCGGCCACGACGCCGACGACCACGCGGACCACGAGCACGGCCCCGACGGCGACCACGGGCCCAAGGAGGACTGAGCCTCGGCTCGACGTCCGACCCGTGCGGATACGACGACGGCCCGTCCCCTCCGCGGGGACGGGCCGTCGTCGTCGGCGGGTCAGGCCTGCGGGAAGGCGGGGACCTGCTGGCCCGCCATCTTCTCCACCACGCGGATCACCTGGTGCGAGTAGCCGTACTCGTTGTCGTACCAGACGTAGAGGATGGCGTTCTTGCCGTCGTTGTTCACGAGGGTCGCCAGGCCGTCCACGACGCCGGCGCGGTCCGAGCCGACGAAGTCGGTGGACACGACCTCCGGGGAGTCCACGTAGCCGACCTGGCCGCGCAGGGGGCCGGTGAGGGACTCCTGCTTCAGGCGGGCGTTGAGCTCCTCCACCGAGGTGGGCTTGGTCAGCTCCAGGTTCAGGATGGCCATGGACACGTCCGGGGTGGGGACGCGGATGGCGTTGCCGGAGAGCTTGCCCTTGAGCTCGGGCAGGGCCTTGGCCACGGCCTTGGCGGCGCCGGTCTCGGTGAGCACCATGTTCATGCCGGCGGCACGGCCACGACGGGCGCCCTTGTGGAAGTTGTCCACGAGGTTCTGGTCGTTGGTGTAGGCGTGTACGGTCTCCACGTGGCCGTGGTCGATGCCGTAGTCGTCCTGGATGACCTTGAGCACCGGGGTGATGCCGTTGGTGGTGCAGGAGGCCGCCGAGACGATCGTGTCCTCGGGCGTGATGTCGTCCGAGTTCACGCCGAACACGATGTTCTTCATCTCGCCCTTGCCCGGGGCGGTCAGGAGGACCTTCGCGGCGCCCTTGGCCTGCAGGTGCTGGGACAGGCCCTCGTCGTCGCGCCAGCGTCCGGTGTTGTCGATGACCAGCGCGTCCTTGATGCCGTAGGAGGCGTAGTCCACCGTGGTCGGATCGTTCGAGTAGATGACCTGGATCTCGGTGCCGTTGGCGGTGATCACGTCGCGGTCCTCGTCCACCACGATCGTCCCGTCGAACGGGCCGTGGATCGAGTCGCGGCGCAGCAGGGAGGCGCGCTTGATCAGGTCGTCCTCCGAGTTCTTGCGCACGACGACGGCACGCAGGCGCAGCTTGGAGCCACCGCCGGCATGGTCGAGGAGGATGCGGGCCAGCAGGCGGCCGATGCGACCGAAGCCGTAGAGCACGACGTCCTGGGTCTCGCCCAGGCCCTCACCGGCCTTGCCCTTGACCTCGGCGAGCTCGGCGTCCAGGAAGGCCTGGACGTCCTGGCCCGAGGCCTTCTGCTTGGCGGCCAGCTCGGCCAGGTCGACGGTGGCGGCGCCCAGGTCCATCGCAGCCATGGCCTCGACCAGGGGGTAGGTGGACTCGACGCTCAGCGGGGCCTCCTGCACGCGGCGGGCGTAGCGGTGGGCCTTGATGATGTCGATCACGCCGCGGTTCACGAGGGAGCGCCCGTAGATCGAGGTGACCACGTTGTGCTCGCGGTACAGGGTGCCCAGCAGGGGGACCATCTTCTCCGCGAGCTTCTGCTGCGTGTTCCACTCGGGGGTCTGGGTCGAGGCGGTGTCTGCCACGGGAGTCCTTCCTTGAAACCTGGCGGGGCCGTCCTGGGCAGGCCCCATCCCCCGACCTCGTTGTCGGCGGACTCCGCCATTCTAGGCGAGGACACGTCCGGAGCGGCCCTGCGGTCGCGACGGGGCGTACACTGGTCGGTCGGGACGGATCGGCGGACGGCCGCGTGCCCCTGCGGGGGGTGCGAGGAAAGTCCGGGCACCGCAGAGCAGGATGGTGGACAACATCCACCCGGGGCGACCCGCGGGCCAGTGCCACAGAGAGAAGACCGCCTCCGCGCCGTGTGCGCGGCGGTAAGGGTGAAAGGGTGGTGTAAGAGACCACCAGCGGCCCCGGTGACGGGGCCGGCTCGGTAAACCCCATCCGGTGCAAGGCCGAACAGGACGCGTCACGAGGGCTGCTCGCCCCAGCGTCCGGGTTGGCCGCTCGAGCCCGTCAGCGATGGCGGGCCCAGATGGATGGCCGTCACCTCGCGCGGGGCAACGCGCGCGAGGCACAGAACCCGGCTTACAGCCGGTCCGTCCCACCTCACGGCCCCCGGCTGGGGTCAGAACCCCTCGTCGTCGAGGATCCGTTCGAACTCGAGCTCCACCACGTGCTCGCGCTCCCGCTTGTCCAGCAGGCGGTACCCGTACGACTCGCCGATCGAGACGACCTTCGCCAGGCTCGGGCGTCGCCGGTCCCGCGGCCATTCCAGCGTCACGCGATCCTGCCCCGTGAAGGTGTGCTCCCGCAGGCGCTGCTCCAGAGCGGAGGCGTGCGTGCGCTCCCGCCCGCTGGAGCGGATCCCGAGCCACACGGCGGCCGCGATCACGAGCAGGACGAACGGGTACACCACGCCGAACACGTTCATGGCGGTCATCGGGCGACTCCTGGGATGCGGGGCGGCTGTGCGGACCCCACCACTGTGCCAGGTCCGGACGACGACGTCGGCCCGGCCCGTCCGCGCGTCGGTCCGGGGGCGCCTGGCTAGGCTGGCCCGGTGCTGATCCTGCTGCCGCCCTCCGAGGGCAAGACCGCGCCCCGCTCCGGGGCCCCGCTCGACCTCGATGCCCTCGCGTTGGCCGATGACGCCGCGGTGACGGGCGCCCGCGCGGACCTGCTCACGCGGCTCACCGCGGTCTCGGCCGCCCCGGATGCCCTGGCGGCTCTCGGCGTCGGGGCGTCGCTCACCGGCGAGGTCGAGGCGAACACGCGCCTGGCCGTCGCCCCCGCCGCGCCCGGTCACCGGGTGTTCACGGGCGTGCTCTTCGATGCGCTCGACCACGCCTCCCTGTCCGCGGCGGCGAAGCGCCGCGCCCGCGCGTCCGTGCTGGTCTTCTCCGCGCTGTTCGGCGCCACCGCGCTGGCGGACCGGATCCCCGCCTTCCGGCTGCCCGTCGGCGCGAAGCTGCCGGGGCTGCCCGGGCTGGCCGCGCACTGGCGCCCCGTCCTGACCCCCGCCCTCGACGCGCTCGCCGCACGGGACGGCGGGCCCGTCGTCGACTGCCGCTCCGGCGGCTACGCGGCCCAGTGGCGGGCACCGGCGGAGCGGACCCTCGCGGTCGACGTGTTCCAGCTGCGCGACGGCGAGCGGACCGTCGTCTCGCACTTCGCCAAGCACACCCGCGGCCTCGTGGCCCGCGCGCTGCTGGAGGCGGGGGCGCGGGAGACCTCGACGCTGGAGCGCGTCGCGGACGTGGTCGCGCGGGCCGGGGACGGCCACGGCTGGGAGGTCGAGCTGGCCCGGCCGTCCGGCGGCAAGCCCGGCGCGCTGCGGGTGATCCTGCCCGAGGGGTGACCCCGGGCGAGGCGCGGTCTGCCCAGACGCGGCCTCAGTCCTCGACGGCCACCAGCTCCACCTCGAAGCCGTCCGCGGTCTCGAGGTAGGCGGCGTAGTGGTCCGCTCCCCCGGCGTGCGGGTGGCGGTCCTCGAAGAGCAGGCGGAACCCCCGGTCGCGCGCGGCGGCGGTGAGCTCGTCCACGCGGGCGCGCGATCCGGCCCGGAAGGCAAGGTGGTTCAGGCCCGGGCGGGTGCGCTCGTGGGCGCCCGCGGCGACGTCGGGCCCGGCCTCGAGCACGAGGTACTCCCCCGCGCCCTGGTAGGTCCGGCCCTCGGCCCACCCCTCCCCGGGCACGTAGCCGAGCTCGCCGAACAGCCAGCCGAGGCTCGCCTCGGCCGCCGCCAGATCCGCGACCCAGATCTCCACGTGGTGCAGCCGTCCCGTGGGCGCGGGCGCCGGGGTCGCATCATCCGGCGAAGCGACGACGTCGGACCCGTCCGCCTCCACGGCCCGGACGTCCGCGTCCGCGTCGAGGCCGGACCCGGCCACCGCCGATGCGGGGGTCGTGGACGCCTCCGCGGCGGTCGACCCCGCGGCCGCGGGGGCCGCGACCGGCACCTCGGACGCGCCCGCGTCCCATTGGCCGCCCCGCGCGCCGGCGTCCATGGCCTCGTTGGAGAGGCGGTCGGCGTCCTTGTTCCGGTTGCGCGGGATCCATTCGTAGGTGACGCGCTCGGGGGGCAGCACGGACCGGGCCTCGGCCGCGAGGCGCCGCATGTCCTCGTGCTTGATCTTCCACCGCCCGGACATCTGCTCCACCACGAGCTTGGAGTCCATCAGCACGTGCACCCGCGCCTCGGGGTCGAGGTCCCGGGCCATCCGCAGCCCGGCCACGAGCCCGGAGTACTCGGCCACGTTGTTCGACGCCTTCCCCAGCGGGGCGGCGTCGGTCCGGAGGATCTCGCCCGTGGCCGGGTCGCGCACCAGGGCACCATAGCCGGCGACGCCGGGGTTGCCCCGCGACCCGCCGTCGGCCTCCACCTGCAGGACTCGTCCGCTCACCGTGCGCCTCCTCGTGTCCGTGGTCGCGCCGTCCGACGCGGCCCCCCACTCTACTGATCGCGCCGGGGGCGGGGCCCGGGGTCAGTCCCGGATGAGGATGGCGCCGGACTCGGGGCAGCGGGCGACGGCGGCCGGCGGGAGGGCCCGGATGCGCGCGACCTCCGCGGGCGACAGCTCCGTGCCCGCGGCCGCGGACCGGTTCCCGACGAGCCGGGCCGCGCCGATGCCGCCGTTGCGCTCCCGCGCCTGCTCGTACAGGGCCAGCAACGACGCGGGAAACTCCGCGGCCAACGCCGCCCGGCGCTGGATGAGGTCCCGGCCACGCTGGGTCACGGCCTGCCCCTCGCGGCGCACCTCCGCCGCGCGGGCCTCGACCTCGGCCCGTGCCTGCTCCAGAGCGGCGTGGCCCTTCGCGAGCCGGGACTCGGCGGCGTCGGCGGTCTCCATGGCCTCGAGCGCCGCGGCCTCGTGGTCATCGAGCAGTGCGGTGAGCGTGTCGTCCTCGTGCTGCATGGCCTGCAGCTCCTTGGACCCGCCCTGGCCCGCTTCGAGCCGCTCCCGGGTCCGGTCCCGACGGGCGCGGGTGGCGGCGGCCTTCTCGGTGGCCTCGGCTCCCGCCCGGTCGGCGGTGCGGGCGGCATCCTCGAGGCCGGGCAACGCCTCCTCGAGTTCCAGCGCGCGGGCGCGCAGCCGGGCGTGCTCCGGGTCCGCCTTGAGCCGACGGACGGCGGCGCGGGCCTGGTCCAGGGCCGTGTCGAGCTCCTGCAGCTCCAGCAGCCGGGCCTGGACGGCCGGCGGTGCGGTGACCTCACTCATGCGTGACTCCCCTCGTCGGCCCGCTCTCCCCCGACCAGGAAGTCCCAGGGGTCGCTGCGGTGATCTGAGAACAGGGTGGTGACGCCCAGTCCCCGCTCCGCCAGGGCGGCCTCCAGGGCGCGGGCGCCGTGCTCGAGCCATAGGGACTCGCTCGCCCAGTGCGAGACGTCCACGAGCGCGGGACGTCCCTCCCCCGGCGCGGCCGTCTCCCGGGCCTCCGAGGCCGGGTGGTGGCGCAGATCGGCGGTCACGTAGACGTCCGCGCCGGACGCGCGGACCGCGTCGAAGAGGCTGTCTCCGGCACCGCCGCACACGGCGACGCGGCGGATGCGCTGGGCGGGGTCGCCCGCCACGCGCACGCCACCGGCCGTGGCGGGCAGCGCCGCGTGCACGGCCCGGGCGAAGGCGGCCAGGTCGGTCTCCTCAGGCAGGTCGCCCACCCGGCCGATGCCTTCGGCCCCGGTGCCGGCGGCGGAGGTCGTCAGGGGCGAGAGCGCTCCGATGACGCCGACGGCACGGGCCAGCACGTCCGAGACGCCGCCCACGACGGCGTCGGCGTTGGTGTGCGCGGCCAGCAGGGCGACGCGGTGCTCGATCAGGGTGTGCAGCAGGCGGCCCTTCGCGGCGGCGGCATGCCCGACGGCGGCCACGGACGAGGTCCCGCGCAGCAGGAGCGGGTGGTGGGTGACCACGAGGTCGGCCCCGCGGGCGACGGCCTCGTCGGCCACGGCCTGCACCGGGTCCAGCGCCCACAGGACGGTCCGCACCGGGGCCTCCGGGCGCCCGGCCACCGGCCCGACGGCGTCCCACGGCTCCGCCAGCTCCCGCGGCCACAGCCCCTGGACGACCTCGAGGACCTGCCCGAGCGTCGGCGGGGCCAGGGCGTGCTCCGGCGAGGCGGGGACGGTGGGACGGGACACGGTCATACCGGCCATGATGGCCCACCCGGCCCGGGCACGCACGACCCGGCTGCCCTGGGTGAGGGCACGGCGCGGCGACGTCGGGAATGAAAAGCGCGGGCCGCGTTGCTGTGCCTGCCATGACCGACTCCCCCCGTACCGAGCCCCTCGGCGCCTCCGACGCGCCCGCCGACGTCCGCGAGCTGACGCTCGCCGGCGGCTGCTTCTGGTGCCTCGACGCCGTCTACCGTCGCGTGCGGGGCGTGCTCGCCGTCGAGTCCGGCTACACCGGAGGCGACGACCCCGCCCCGAGCTACGAGTCCGTGTGCACCGGGACCACCGGCCACGCCGAAGCGGTCCGCGTGCGCTTCGACGCCGCCGTCGTGCCGCCCGAGGTGATCATGGACCTGTTCTTCACCAGCCACGACCCCACGTCGTTGAACCGCCAGGGGGCCGACGTCGGCACCCAGTACCGATCGGCCGTCTTCGCCCATGACGAGGCCGAGACCCGGTTCTTCGCGGACGAGATCGCCCGGGCGCAGGCGAACTATGACAGCCCCATCGTCACACGCGTCGAGCCGGCGTCCGCGTGGCACCCGGCCGAGGACATTCACCAGGACTTCTATGCGCGGCGCCGTTCCAACGGATACTGCCGTGTGGTCATCGATCCGAAGCTCGCGAAGGTGCGCCGGAACTACTCCGCGTGGCTCGTGGACGCCTGAGCGGCGCCGCGGCTCGATAGCCTGACGCAGGAACACCCACTAGATCGCCCGCGCCCCGAGGCGCACCACCACCGGAGGTATCACCATGGCCCGCATCCTCGACGACATCACCCAGGCGGTCGGCAACACGCCCCTGGTCCGGCTGAACCGCCTCGCGAAGGACCTGCCCGGCGACGTCGCCGTGAAGGTCGAGTTCTACAACCCGGCCAACTCGGTGAAGGACCGCATCGGCACCGCCATCGTCGACGCCGCGGAGGCGGCCGGCGAGCTGACCCCCGGCGGCACCATCGTGGAGGGCACCTCCGGCAACACCGGCATCGCCCTGGCCATGGTCGGCGCGGCGCGCGGCTACCGCGTGATCCTGACCATGCCCGAGACCATGTCCACCGAGCGCCGCGTGATGCTCAAGGCGTTCGGCGCCGAGATCGTGCTGACCCCCGGTGCAGACGGCATGCGCGGCGCCCTCGAGCGCGCCCAGGAGATCGTCCGCAGCACCCCGAACTCCATCTGGGCCCAGCAGTTCGCGAACCAGGCCAACATCCAGGCCCACTACACGGGCACCGGCCCGGAGATCTGGGACGCGTCCGAGGGCGCCGTGGATGTGTTCATCGCCGGCGTCGGCACCGGCGGCACCATCACGGGCGCGGGCCGGTACCTGCGCGAGCAGAAGCCGGACGTGAAGCTCATCGCCGTCGAGCCGGCCGACTCCCCCATCCTCTCCGGCGGCCAGGCCGGCCCGCACAAGATCCAGGGCATCGGCGCGAACTTCGTGCCGGAGATCCTGGACACCGACCTCTACGACGAGGTCTACCCGGCCACCTTCGAGGAGTCCATCGAGACCGCCCGTCGGCTCGGGACCGAGGAGGGCATCCTCGGCGGCATCTCCACCGGCGCGATCATCTCGGCCGCCCTCAAGGAGGCCGCCAAGCCCGAGTCCGAGGGCAAGCTGATCGTCGCCATCGTGTGTGACTTCGGCGAGCGCTACATCTCCACCGCCCTCTTCGAGGACATCCGCGGCTGACCGCCGCCCGCTCACCGACCGCACCGACCCGAAGGGGCCGCCCGTGGGACTGTTCTCCCGCATCAAGGAAGACATCGCGACCGTCCGCAGCCATGACCCGGCGGCGCGCGGTGACCTCGAGGTGGCCCTCGTCTACTCGGGTCTGCACGCCGTGTGGGCGCACCGCGTCGCGCACCGGATGTGGCGGCACGACCGGTTGAAGATGCCCGCCCGCGTGCTCTCGCAGGTCACGCGCGCGGCCACGGGCATCGAGATCCACCCCGGCGCCTCGATCGGTCGCCGGTTCTTCATCGACCACGGCATGGGCGTCGTGATCGGCGAGACCGCGGAGATCGGCGACGACGTGATGCTGTACCACGGGGTCACCCTCGGCGGCCGCTCCCTGGCCAAGGTGAAGCGGCACCCCACGTTACGCGACGGCGTCGTCGTGGGGGCCGGTGCCAAGATCCTCGGGCCCGTCGAGATCGGGGAGGGGACGGCGGTGGGCGCCAACGCCGTCGTCGTGAAGGACACCCCCGCCGACGCGATCGCCACCGGCGTGCCGGCCACCGTGCGCCCGCGCAAGGGCCCGGCCGAGGGCAAGCCGCTCGTGGACCCCGCGGAGTACGTGGACCCGGCCCTCTGGATCTGAGGGCCGGGCCCCCGCCGGGTCAGTCCTGCGTGGGGTCGCCCTCGGTCGGCTGCGGCATGACGACGGGCACGCCCTCGCCGTCCACCTCGGTGCGGTCGCCGGACCACAGCGTGTGGAAGGAGCCTTCGCGATCGACGCGCAGGTAGGTGTGGGCGCCGAAGAAATCGCGCTGGCCCTGCACGAGGGCGGCCGGCAGGCGGTCGGCCCGCAGGCCGTCGTAGTACGCCAGGGCCGAGGAGAACACCGGCACCGGCACGCCCGCGGCGACGGCGGTGCCGACCACGCGGCGCCAGGCCGGCAGGGCCTCGGCGATCGCCTGGGCGAACTCGGGGGCGAAGAGCAGGTTGAGCGGCTGGCCGGGGGCGCGGGTGCCCGGCGCCGGGTGGCGGGAGGTGTCGCGGCCGCCGAAGGCCTGCATGATCACGTCGAGCAGGTCGGCGCGGATGATGCAGCCGTCCCGCCACAGCGAGGCGATGGTGCCCAGGTCCAGCGACCAGCCGTACTCCTCGGCGGCGGCGGCGAGCATGTCCATGCCCTGCGCGTAGGCCACGAGCTTGGAGGCGAACAGCGCCTGGCGCACGTCCTCCACGAACGTGTCCGTGTCCTGCGGGGCGCGCTGCGCCTCCTCGTCGACGCCGGCCGCGAGGGTCTCACGGGCGACCTGGCGCACCGCGCGCTGAGAGGACAGCGAGCGGGCGAAGACGGACTCGGCGATCGCGGCCACCGGGGAGCCGACGTCGAGACCCGAGATCGCGGTCCAGCGGCCGGTGCCCTTCTGCCCGGCCTCGTCCACGATCACGTCCACGAGCGGGCGGCCCGTGGCCGCGTCCACCTGGGCGAGCACCTCGGCCGTGATCTCGATGAGGTAGGAGGCCAGGTCGGTCTGGTTCCACGCCGTGAACACCTCGGCCTGCTCGGCGGGCTCGAGGCCGCCCACGCGGCGCAGCAGGTCGTAGGCTTCGCCGATGACCTGCATGTCCGCGTACTCGATGCCGTTGTGGACCATCTTCACGTAGTGGCCGGCGCCGTCCGTGCCGACCCAGGCGCAGCACGGCTCCCCCTCGAACTGCGCGGAGATCTTCTCGAGCATCGGGCCGAGGGCCTCGTAGGACTTCTCCGGACCGCCGGGCATGATCGCCGGACCGTGCAGGGCACCCTCCTCGCCGCCGGAGACACCGACGCCCACGAAGTGCAGGCCCTTCTCGGCGAGGGCCGCCTCGCGGCGGCGGGTGTCCTCGAAATGGGAGTTGCCGGCGTCGATGACGATGTCGCCCTCGTCCAGCAGGGGGACGAGTTGGTCGATGACGGCGTCCACGGGGGCGCCCGCCTTGACCATGATGAGCACCCGGCGCGGCACGGCGAGGGACTGCACGAGCTCGGCGAGCGTCTCCGTCGCCACGAACGCGCCCTCGTCACCGTGCTCGGCCACGAGCTGGTCCGTGCGGGCCCGGCTGCGGTTGTGCAGGGCCACCGTGTAGCCGTGGCGGGCGAAGTTGCGCGCGAGGTTCGCGCCCATCACCGCCAGGCCCGTGACGCCGATGTCGGCGGCGCCGACGGGGACGGTGGTGGTCTGCTCGGTCATCGCGGGGGCCTCCTGTGGCTCGGACGGTGGGACGGGCCGTGCCGGACACGGACCCGCCCCCAGCCTACGTCGACCGCGGTCAGTCCCCCACGGCGTCGCGGCCGCGGCGCACGATCAGCGGGTCCGGGGTGCCGACGACCTCGTGGTCCTTGCCCTCGTACTCGAACTGGGACAGGAAGTAGCGCATCGCGTTGAGGCGGGCCCGCTTCTTGTCGTTGGAGCGGATGGAGATCCACGGGGCGTGGTCCGTGTCCGTGTGGAGGAACATGGCCTCCTTGGCCTCCGTGTACGCCTCCCAGCGGTCCAGGGACTCGAGGTCCATGGGCGAGAGCTTCCACTGGCGGACCGGGTCGATCTGGCGGATCGCGAAGCGCGTGCGCTGCTCGGTCTGTGTCACGGAGAACCAGAACTTGGTGAGGTGGATGCCGTCGTCCACGAGCATCTTCTCGAACAGCGGCACCTGGTTCATGAAGCGGCGGTACTGCTCGTCCGTGGCGAAGCCCATCACGCGCTCGACGCCGGCGCGGTTGTACCACGAGCGGTCGAACAGCACGATCTCGCCCGCCGTGGGGAAGTGCTGGATGTAGCGCTGGAAGTACCACTGGCCGAGCTCGCGGTCCGAGGGCTTGTTGAGGGCCACGACGCGGGCGGTGCGGGGGTTCATGTGCTCGGTGAAGCGCTTGATGGTGCCGCCCTTGCCGGCGGCGTCGCGGCCCTCGAAGACGATGATGTGGCGCTGGCCGGTGTCCTCGCCCCAGTACTGCAGCTTGAGCAGTTCGATCTGCAGGCGGTACTTCTCCAGCTCGTACTCCTCGCGCGTCATGCGCGTCTCGTACGGGTAGTCCTCTTTCCACGTCTCCACGGCACGGCCCTGCGGATCGATCAGGTCGGGATCGTTGGTGTGGCCGTCCGAGACGGTGTAGCCGCCGTCGCGCAGCTTGTCGATGAACTCGCGCAGGTTCTCGCGGGGGGCGTCGGGCTGCAGCAGCTCCATGGACCGTCTCCTTCACTGGGTGCGTCACCGTGCCCGCCCGTCCCCTCCTCGGTAGGACGACAGCGGGCCGCGGCCTGTGCTCTTCACACCATTATGGGTGGGCGGCGGACGAGGAAGCCGGGCCCGGCAGCGCAGCCGGGTGAACAGCAGGTGAACCCTGGGAGGCGAACGGTCACGACCCCGGGCCGACGAACGCCGGCCGGCTCAGCCGCGCGGGCCGACGCCCAGGAGCTCGTCGATCGCCGCGACGGCGGCACGCGCCGCGTCGACGTCGGCGAACTGGGCGACGGCGTCGTCGTACCGGCGGTGCCCGGGAAGCTTGAGGCCGACGGAGGCGCCGTCCGTGGCGGGGAGGATCCAGATCCGGCCGCGCGGCTCGACGTCGCGCTGCTCGGCCACGTCGGCCTCCTCGAACTCGCGGTCGTAGCCGGCCCACTCGACACCGGGCCGCGGGGTGTCGGCACCGTCGAGGACGTCACGGCCGCCCATGCGCAGACAGGTGACGGACTGCAGGAGCGCGTCCAGGGTGCGGGCGGCGGCCTTGCCGGCCAGCTCGTCCTGGAAGAGGGCGAGGATGGACCATTGCCCGTCCTGGAGGAAGAGCATGGTCTGCTGCGCCTCGCCCCCGGTGATGACGGCGAGGTGACGGGCGGCGCCGTCGGGACGTGCGGGCAGCTTCCAGAAGCCGAGGGGGGTCGCGGACATGCGCTCCACCCTAGTGCGCCCCGGACGCCGACGACGCGCCGCCGCCCGGCCCCTGCCCCGCATCCCGGGTTGAGTTGTCGCCCGCAGGCGGGCCCCGCACCCCC